>CAMDHS010000289.1 GCA_945898115.1 Comamonas sp. lk | reverse complement strand
GCAAAGCTATTTGGCATCCCCGTGCTGAACCCTGAACAAACCTTCAAACAATTGAACCTCTCGGTACCAAGGAGCACCCAACCATGAGCAACTACGCACTGCGCCTGCCGGAATCGCTAAAGCAAGCCGCCAAACGGATTGCAGCCGCCGATGACACCACCATGAACCAGCTTTTTGTCGTGGCCATTGCTGAAAAAATCAGCGCCATGGAAACCGCCCAATTCTTTGAGCAACGCGCCGCGCTGGGCTCGGGAGCCGCTGCCCAAGCAGCGTGGGACAAGGTGGGTGTGGCCGCGCCCGTGGCAAAAGACCGCTGGACGTCTTGAATAGCGCCGCCGTCGTCCATCTCTCAATTTCTCTGTTGGTGCCCGCATGAGCCGCCTGTCCCTCACCCGCGACAAGATTTACAAAACCGTGGCGCGCCAGTTGCATGGCGTGGTGCCTTGCTGGATGTGCGGCCAGCACGTGTTGCCGTGCGACGCCACGCTGGAGCACATTCGGCCTTTGAGCGAGGGCGGCAGCAGCCACCAAGACAACTTGGCCATCAGCCACGACGCCTGCAACCACCGCAGGCACGCCAAAACGGCTAGTTCCGACTAAACGCCGACCCAAAATTTGGCGCAAAAGGGCGCCGCAAAGCCATTCACCCTATACTGTTCATAACAACAGTATTTTGGAAAAAATGGTCGCCCAACAAGCCTTTGCCGCGTTTTTTGACGCCAGCGCACCTGCCGCTGACGCGCTGGACGCGCTGCACGCCGACGTCTGGCGCGCCCACGCCTTGGCGCTGGCGCCCCAGCGCACGGTGGCCACGGGCGAGGCGCTTTTGGATATGCATTTGCCCG
Source organism: Comamonas sp. lk (assembly GCA_945898115.1). Taxonomy (GTDB): domain Bacteria; phylum Pseudomonadota; class Gammaproteobacteria; order Burkholderiales; family Burkholderiaceae_C; genus Allorhodoferax. The sequence goes on along the minus strand of CAMDHS010000289.1, from coordinate 2,760 downwards.
GCGGCGGCTGGCCGGTGGGCGCGCTGACCGAGCTGCTGCAAGCGCCCGGCGTGCACAACGAATGGCGCTTGCTGGCCCCGGCGCTGGCGCGCTGCGGCACCGGGCCGGTGGTGCTGGTGGCGCCGCCGCACCTGCCTTTTGTGCCCGCCCTAGCCGCCCAGGGGCTGGCGGCGCGGCGCCTGTTGTGGTTCAAGCTGCCGCCGGGGGGCGCGCCTGCAGGCAAGGGCGGCACCCCAAGCGCCAGCGCCACGCCCCTGTGGGCCACCGAGCAGGCGCTGCGCTGCGCACCGGTGGACGCGGTGCTGGCCTGGTTGCCCCATGCGCGCACCGAGCAATTGCGCCGCCTGCACTTGGCGGCGGCCGAACACCACAAGCTGCTGTTTGTCATGCGCAGCGACCAAGCCCGCCAAGACGCCTCGCCCGCCGTGCTGCGGCTGCAGCTCTCAAGTGACGCCGATGGCGGTTTGTGCCTAGAGCTGCTCAAGCGCCGTGGCCCGCCTCTAGAGCACAGCCTGCACCTGGCGGCCCGCACGCCTGCGCTGCGTCAGTTGCTGGCGGTGGCCGATATGGCGCAGGCCGCAGTGGTGGCGCAGGCAGCGCCCCCGTCCGCAGCACGTGTGCAGGTGCTTGCGCCCACGCAAGCCACCAGTCGCACCCGCAACCGTGTGGCTGGCAGCGCCCTGTGAGGGCGGTGCTGTGGATCCGCACGCGCTTGCACCAGGCCCGGTGCCAAAGCCGGATATCCCTACACATATGCCGCCAAACGCGCCGCCGGACACGTCACCACGCATGTCGCCGCACTGGCTAGCGCTGCGCCTGCGCCCCGCGCTGCCCGAGGCTGTGAGCGCCCCCGTCACCCTGAGCGACCCTTTCACCGCGCTGGCCTGGCGCGCCCTGCAGCTCACGCCCTGGGTGGCCGAGCTGGACGGCGCGCTGGTGCTCGAAATCTCGGGCAGCGAGCGCCTGTTTGGCGGGCGCAGCGCCTTGTTGCAGCAGCTGCTTACGCCTGCGCTGGCGCCGCTGCTCTGCGCCCAGGGCTCGACGGCGCTGGTGGCGCTGGGGCGCTTGTGGGTTGCGGCCCCAGAGGCTGAAGCGGCTGGCGCGCCGAGTGCCATCGGCGAGGGCGGGAAATTGGACGGACTCGGCCTGCACATGCAGGGCGACGCGATTCCTCTTGACGCCCTGCCGCTGGCCGCCTTGCCCGCCGCCCGCGCCCATCTGCCCACCCTGGAACGCTTGGGCTGCCGCACTTGGGGCCAGCTGCGCGCCTTGCCGCGTGCGGGCTTGGCGCGTCGCTTTGGGGCTGAACTGCTGGCTGCGCTGGACCGGGCCTATGGCCTGCAGAGCGAGGTTTATCCCTGGCTGCGCTTGCCCGAGGTGTTTGACGCGCCGCTTGAGCTGGCCGCGCAGGTGGAATCGGCGTCTGCGCTGCTGTTTGGCGCGCGCCGCCTGCTGGCGCAGTTGCTGGAATGGCTGCGCGCGCGCCAGCGCGGCGTGCTGGTGCTAGAACTGCGCTGGGAGCTCGACGCGCGCCGCTCTAACGCGCTGCACCTGGACGCCCACCACGACGCCAGCGGCTACGGCCGCCTAGAGCTGCGCACCGCCCAGGCCACCCAAGACCTGCGCCACCTAGAACGCTTGCTGGCCGAGCAACTGGCGCGCGTGGTGCTGCCCGCGCCGGTGCTGTATTTGCGCTTGCGCACCCTGGCCACCCAGCCGCTCTCGGGCGAAAGCCACAGCCTGCTCTTGGACGAAGTGCGCAGCGGCGACAGCCTGCACCACATGCTCGAGCGCGTGGCTGCCCGCCTGGGGCCCGCGCAAGTGCTGTGCGCCAGCGCCCAGGACGAACACCGGCCCGAACGCATGCAGCAATGGCAGCCCTGCGCTGTCCCCGATGTTGCGCCCAAAGCTACGGCCAAAGTTGCAGACAAACTTGCCACGCCGCGCGCAGAAAAAAAGGGTGTGCGCGCGGTGACTTCCGTCGCCCGCTCCACTGCCAGCTTGCACTTGTCGCCCGAACCCGGCGCGCTCTATCCCAGTTGGCTGCTGGCAACACCGCAAAGCCTGCAAGTGCAACACGCGCAACCCCAATTTCACGGCCCGCTGGCCTTGCTGGCCGGCCCGCAGCGGCTCGAAGCCGGTTGGTTAGAAAGTGAAAGCCCAGCCCTGCGCGACTACTTTGTCGCCCGCAGCCAGCGCCACGGGCTGCTGTGGATTTACTGCGACCGACTGGGGGGCAAGGAAGGCGAGGGCGGCAAGGACGCGGCGCAGTGGTACTTGCATGGGGTGTTTGCGTGAGGGGTGGCGGCCTTGGAGCCAAAGTTCAGGACCGCGTGGCGCCCGTACGTTTGCTTTGCAATGGAGGCTTGGACGCACCTGACTCCAGACGCTCTGCCAGCCAGACTTTGATCACCGATTGCCTGGTCACCCCCAGTTTGCTGGCTTCGCGGTCCAGGGAATCGACCATCCAGGTTGGAAAATCGATGTTCACCCGTTTCTGCGTTTGCAGCCCGCGCTTGGCTTTGGACAAGTCCAAAGAGGCCGTGAGGTCTAGGCCAGCGTCAAACTGTTCCTCGAAATTTTTAGCTTTCATACAGTGCCACCTCTTCAGTGCGTGCGCGACGGACGGAGCCCCATCGGCTTGGCGCCATCCAGGGGCCGCGCCTGCGGTCGATTCGGTTCGTCACCGAGGAGCCGGGCCAGTACATAGGCCGGCCTGCCTTACTCGCCCAGTTCGCCCTGTACGCGTGGCTTCATAGT
>CAMDHS010000288.1 GCA_945898115.1 Comamonas sp. lk | reverse complement strand
TCGCTCTACACTTTGCTACAGATTTTGTCGGTCTCGGTATTCGAGAAAACCGAGGTTTCAAGCGCCTTGCAGCTCGATGGCAACTCAATCGACAACCCGTCCGACGGTAACCAGTTGAATTTGTTCACTTTTTAACCGGACACTACTGTTTTACTGTTTATAAATACAGCATGGTAAACCTATCTGCCCAAATCTGCCCAGGTTCGGATAATGCTCAGTTTGCCGCCGCAGCACAGGAGCCCGTACCCCATGTCTCGCCCAACCCTGATTTTTCGCACCCTGCTGGCAGCCAGCCTGGCCTGCAGCTTGGCGCACGCCCAAACCAGTCCCGACGCAGCCGCGCCCACGCTGCCGTCTACCGACCCCGCCAAGATTCCTGAGCTGCGTGCGGGTAGCGGCTACCTGATTGGTTACTTGCCGCGCAGAGACTTGCCCAACAGCCTGCAACTGCTGCCCACGCCGCCTGCGAGCGGATCGGCGGCGGCGGCCTCAGACCTGGCCTTTCACCAGCAGCTCCAGGGCCAGCGCAGCGGCCTGCGGTGGGAACTGGCAGCGCAAGACGCAGTGCTCAAGTTTCCGGCGGTGGCGTCCACTTTTTCTTGTGCGCTGGGTGTTTCCATCTCGCAAGAAGCTACGCCGCACCTGAACATGCTGCTGCGCCGCAGCCTGGCCGACGCCGGTCTGTCCACCTACGCGGCCAAGGACAAGTACCAGGCGGTGCGCCCCTTTGTCAAATTGGCGCAGACCAGCTGTTCACCGGCCGATGAAGCGGCCCTGGCGCGCGACGGCTCCTACCCCAGCGGCCACGCCGCCGTGGGTTGGGCCTGGGGCCTGATCCTGACCGAGCTGGCGCCCGAGCGCAGCCAAGCACTGTTGGAACGCGCCTACGCCTTTGGCCACAGCCGCGCCGTCTGCGCCGTGCACTGGAAAAGCGATATTGATGCCGGCCAACTCATGGCCAGCGCTGCGGTGGCCAAGCTGCATGGCAACGCCGACTTTGTAGCCCAGCTAGGCGCCGCCCGCGCCGAGATTGCCCAGGCCCGCGCCCAAGGCCGCCAGCCCAACCGCGACTGCGCCGCCGAGGCCAGCGCGCTGGCGCTAGACCGGCCGGTGTACTAGCGCCCACAAGCGGCGCATCGCGCCGCCTTCAGGCAACGATGTCGCGCATCCACTGCGGCAATTCCACCGCCTTTTGGCTCGGAAAATCCACCCACACCACAGTGGCGCCCCCAGCGGCGCTGACCACGCCCGGCTGGTCGGCACGCTCCATCGTGCCCCACGTGTCAAAGGTGGTGCGCGCCGGGTCGCTCACATAAATCTTCATCCGCACATCGCCCGGGTATTCGAGCTGCTTGTAGAAGTTGCAAAACGCGTTCAGGATCACCGGCCCCTGGCCGATGGGGTCGGGGTTGCAGCCCACCGAGCGCATCCAGTCGATACGCGCGGTTTCTAGGTAGCGAAAGTAAACGGTGTTGTTGACGTGGCCCATGGCGTCCATGTCGCCCCAGCGGATGGTCAGGTCCATTTCGAAGACCAGCTTTTTGTTGTCGGGGATGAGAATGCGCATGGTGTTTTGGTTTTTTAAGATGCATGGATGCTAGTTCACCGCCTTTTCCGCCAAAAAGTGCGCAACCAATGCGTTGGCGTGCCCGTGACCGAGTTGATGCGCCGACTTGAGATGCACCACGTAATCCATGTGTTTGCTCTGTCCTAGACCCTCAAGAATGGCAATCCAATGCGATATGGGCTTGCCGTAGGTCTTCTCGATCGACGGAAAGTAGGACGCAGGGCCTTTGACCTTGGGTTCGGTGGACATACGTGACTCCCTGAGGATTGCGGATACGAAGGCGTCATCGTACTGGCTGCGGGTATGCAAAGTACCGCCCGCCCACCCCCTCCCCTAAAATCCCCCCTTTCGCGCCCCGCCGCGCAGCCTCTTTGGAAACTCCCGCTTTGTCCTTCGCCTCTGAAACCCGCCGCCGTCGCACATTCGCCATCATTTCCCACCCGGACGCGGGCAAGACCACGCTGACTGAGAAGCTCTTGCTGTTCTCGGGCGCGATTCAGATCGCCGGGTCGGTCAAGGCGCGCAAGGCCAGCCGCCACGCCACTAGTGACTGGATGGAGATTGAGAAGCAGCGCGGGATTTCGGTGGCATCCAGCGTGATGCAGATGGTTTACCGCGACCACGTCATCAACCTGCTGGACACGCCGGGGCACAAAGACTTCTCGGAAGACACCTACCGCGTGCTGACGGCCGTGGACGCAGCGCTGATGGTGATTGACGCGGCCAACGGTGTCGAGGCACAGACGCGCCGCCTGATTGAAGTCTGCCGCCAGCGCAACACGCCCATCATCACCTTCGTCAACAAAATGGACCGCGAGGTGCGTGAGCCGCTGGACATATTGGACGAAATTGAGCGCGAGTTGGGCATGCCCTGCGTGCCCATGACCTGGCCGGTGGGCCAGGGCAAGCTGTTTGGCGGCATCATCAACCTGCGCACGCAGGCCATGACGGTGTTCGAGTCCGGCAGCGAACGCCTGCCGCAAGACTTTGACGCCATTGCCCTCTCGCACCCCGAGGCGCTGCAAAAGCGCTTTGGCCATGAATGGACCAGCGCCATAGAAAGCATGGAACTGGCCACCGGCGCGTCGCCCGCCTGGGACCACGCCGCCTTTTTGGCCGGCAAACAGACGCCTGTGTTTTTTGGCTCGGGCGTGAACAATTTTGGGGTGATGGAGGTGCTCGACGCCCTGGTCGATCTGGCCCCGGCGCCGCAAAGCCGCACCAGCACGTTGCTGGTCAACAAGGTGCCGGTCGTCAAAGTGATGCAGCCCGAGGACGAGCAGTTCAGCGGCGTGGTGTTCAAGGTGCAAGCCAATATGGACGCCAACCACCGCGACCGCATTGCCTTTGTGCGCATGGCCTCGGGCAAATACACGCCGGGCATGAAGCTCAAGGTGATGCGTACCGCCAAAGAGCTGCGCCCCACCAGCGTGGTGACCTTTATGAGCCAGCGCCGAGAGGCGGTCGAAGAAGCCTATGCCGGCGACATCGTCGGCTTTACCACCCACGGCGGCGTGCAACTGGGCGACACCATTACCGACGGCAGCGTCAACCTGCAATACACCGGCCTGCCGTTTTTTGCACCCGAACTGTTCATGACCGTGGTGCTGCGCAACCCGCTGCGCACCAAGCAGCTGCAACAAGGCCTGGCGCAGCTGGGTGAAGAAGGCGCGATTCAGGTGTTCAAGCCCGAGATGGGCGGCAATATGCTGCTGGGCGCCGTGGGCCAACTGCAGTTTGAAGTGGTGCAGCACCGCTTGAAAGGCGAGTACGACGCCGACATTCGCGTAGAGGGCTGCCAATACACCGGCGCGCGCTGGATTACCGCCGACACGCCCAAAGAACTGCAAGACTTTGTCAACGCCTACCCGCAGCGCATGGCGCGCGACGCGGCCAACACCCTGGCCTATTTGTGCACCAGCCCGTATGACGTGCGCCTGGCGCAAGAGCGCTTTCCCAAGATCCACTTCCACCCACTGCGCGAGCACGCGGGCCTGGCACTAGGCAGCGCGGGTTGAACCCGGTGCAGCCGGTGCGCACCGCTTCGCGCCAGGGTTTGCTGGCGATTTTTGGCTCGACGCTGTTTCAGCTCACGGGCATCTTCATGCTT
>CAMDHS010000287.1 GCA_945898115.1 Comamonas sp. lk | reverse complement strand
GACGGAGGAAGGTGCGTGCATCTCAATCGGCCTTGATATTGGCGTCTTTGGCCAGTTTGGCCCACTTGGGCAATTCGGCGGCAATGGTTTTGCCCAGCGCCTCGGGCGTGCCGCCCACGGCCTCAGCCCCTTGCTCTAGCAACTGTGCGCGGATGGCGGGCTCGGCCAGCACGGTGTTCAAAGCCTTGTTCAGCTTGTCGATGATGGCCTTGGGTGTTTTGGCCGGCACCAGCATGGCGTACCAAGAGTCCACCTCAAAGTCTGGCACCCCGGCTTCTTGCATGGTGGGCACGTCCGGAAAAGCGGCGCTGCGCTTGACGGTAGACACCGCCAGCGCCCTGAGCTTGCCAGACTTGACATGCTGCGCAGCGGCGGGAATGGACACCCACAGATACGGCACCTGGCCGCCCATCACGTCGGTAATGGCCGGGCCACCGCCCCGGTAAGGAATGTGCAGCATGGGCGCGCCGGTGCGGATCACCATCATTTCACCCGCCAAGTGGCCGGGCGAACCGTTGCCCACCGAGGCAAATGAAAACTTGTCGGGCGCGGCCTTGGCCTGGGCCACCACATCAGCCACGGTGCGCACCGGCACGGCGGTGTTGGCTACCAAGATTTGCGGCAGCGACGCCACCAGGCCCACGGGCTCGAAGTCTTTGATCGTGTCAAACGGCAGCTTGGGAAAGATGGCCGGGTTAATGGTGTGCGAGCTGAGCGTAAAGAGCACGGTGTAACCGTCAGGCGCGGCCTTGGCCACGATGTCGGTGCCCAAAGAGCCCCCGGCGCCGCCCTTGTTGTCAATCACCACCGACTGGCCCAGCGCGGCCTGCAAGCGCATTTGCACAATGCGCGCCACCACGTCAGTGCCGCCGCCCGGTGGATAGGGCACGACAAAGCGGATGGGCTTGTCGGGATAGCTGGCCTGCGCCTGCGCAGCCAGCGGCAAGGCAAAGGTGGCAACTGCGAGCGCGGCTGCGCCCAGAACGGTGCGCAAGGCTTGGCGGCGGGGGGTCAAAGCGTTCATCAAAGTCTCCTCGGTTTTGTGGTGGATATCTAACTTGCTAACTTGCTAACTTACTAACTTGCTAATGGGGTGGTGGTGACGGGAACAGCACGACTGCGGCGGCCACGGGTCGCTGCCTGCGCAGGCCGGGGGGTGGCAAGAGGCGTGGCAGCGGAAAGCGCAGTGGAATATCCCAGGGCTTGGTCCAGGTTGTGGCCCAGGTTTTGGCCCGGGGTCGCGACAAGCCGCGCGGGCGCAGTCCACCCCAGGCTGGCGCTGGCCTGGGCTGCGCAGGCACGCAGTTGCAGCGCCAGCGCGCTGGCCTGGGCCGGTGTGCAGCGAATGGCTGGCACGCTCATGCCAATAGCGGCCACCGGCTCGGCCCGGGCGTTGAACACGGCAGCGCCCAGGCCGCAGACGCCCAAGCGCCATTCTTCAAAGTTGCTGGCCCAGCCACGCGTGCGCGCTGCGGCCAGGTCGTCCTGCAGCGCCGCCAGAGTGGCCAAGGTATGGGGCGTGTGCGCGGGCAAGACGTCTGTGGCCACGCCCAGTTTTGTGCGCAGTGCTGCGTCGTTCAAGGCCAGCGCTGCCAGCAGCGCCTTGCCCGAGGCCACGCAATAGGCCGGCGCCCGCCCACCAATGCGCGAATACGCGGCCACCGGCAAGGGGCTGTCAAATTTGTCCAGGTAGACGATGTCGGGGCCGTCCAGCACCGCCAGGTGAATCGTCTCGCCCGTGGCCTGGGCCAGCGTGGCCAAAAAGGGGTGCAAGTGGTTTTTGAGGTCCACCGCGCCGTCTACCAGCGCGCCCAGCTCAAACAGCTTGAGGCTGGCGCTGTAGCGGCTGCTGGCGCTGTTTTGTGTGGCCCAGCCGCACTGCACCAGCGTTTGCAGGGTGCGGTGCGCGTTGCTGCGGCCCAGGCCCAGCGCCTGCGCCACGTCGGCCAGGCGCGCGCCTTCGCCCTGGCGCGCCAGCCATTCCAATACCCCCAGGCCTTTGGCCAATGTGCTGTCCATGTCTTTAGTTCTAAATAATAGAATTTACATTTGTATATTGGAACTATTATGCGCCGCAATCAGGGGGGTGTATCAGCGGGAATACCCTCGGGTTTTCTGACCCCCAAGGGGCCCGTGCGCCACTAGCATGGCGACTGTCGGGCCTCCTTGGTGGCGGCCCGCTTCACCCACGCCCAGGAGGCACCCCATGTTCAAGGTCCATATTTTTTACCCCAACTCACCCGGTGTCCGCTTTGACATGGCCTACTACACCGAGCGCCACATGCCCATGGTCAAAGCCCGCATTGGCGCGGCCTGCACGGGCTTTAGCGTGGAGGCCGGTCTGGCCGGCGGCGCACCTGGGCAGCCAGCACTCTATGTGGCGATTGGCTCGGTGACCATCACCTCGGTAGAAGCCTTTGGCGCTGCCATGGCCACGCATGGCGCCGAAGTGATGGGCGACATCCCCAACTACACCGACGCCCAACCGGTGCTGCAAATCAGCGAAATCAAGGTCGGTTAGCAAGAACGCCTGGGGGCGGGCGGCAGCGGCATGGCAGGGTGCGCGCTGGCATGGCAATTGCTCATTTGATTGCACTAGCAAGCACACGGGCTTTTTCGTCAAATTGTTGACAGGCGCGTTGCGGCTATTGCCCCACCACCTGTTCTGGAGACCTCCATGCCTGCTCTGCGCCCCACTTCACCGTGCATAGACACGCGGCCCGGTTCTTTTGCATGGGCGCGCAAGCAGCGCTTGGCGCGGGGCTTGGCCACCGCCGCCGTGTTGCTCGGTGCGCTGCTGAGCGGACCGGGGGCACTAGCGGCCACCCCCGAATTCGCCGGCCTGGGCTCCAGCCACACCTACACCCCGACGGTGGGCGAAGCGCTGGGCCGCATCGTGGCCAAAACCCTGCCCAACAGCCCCTTGAATGCCGAACTTCTGGCCCAGGCCTTTGTCAAGCTCAACCCCGAAGCGTTTAGCTCCGGCGCCGCTGGCCGCACCCTGAGTGCTGCCACCCTGAAAGTGCCCAACCACAACCAATTGGTGCAAATGGTGCTGGCCAAAAACGAGGCCGCGCGCCCCGCCCTGCTGGCCGCTTTGGCCGCACCCGAACCCAAAGCCGTTGCCATCGCCGCGCCCCGCACCACTGAAAAACGTGAAAACTGGGTGCGCTATGCCGGCACGTCCATCAAGGCAGCACTCAACTTTGACGGCAGCGCCGACGAGCGCAAAAACTGGGTGCACTACCTGGGCGCCGCAGTGCAGCGCGTCATGGGCGGCAGCGCCCTGCGGGCCGAAACCCAGCAGTGGGTGCAATACCCGCGCGCGGCTGCTGCCGTGGCCCCGGTCACAGCCAACGCCCTGCCCGGCGCGCCGGACTCGGGGGCCGACACCCGCAACTGGGTGCGCTACACCGCCGGGCGCAGCCAACCAGCGCAGCAGTTTGCGCAGTTGTTTGACTGAAGTCTTGGCTGAATGGCGCGCATGCGCCCTTTGGCTGAGTTGGTTTGCTGAAGGGTGATGTGGGGCGCAGTAGGCCGCGAAGGCACGCCGGCCGCAGCAACGCGCCTACCAACAGTTTGAAGCAGGCGTACGCGCGCCGGTTTGCGTTACCGTCATGGTGGCGCAGCTTGCGTCTCTGGTGGCCTGCGCACCAAGGGCCGAAGCCCTGACCGCAAACGC
>CAMDHS010000286.1 GCA_945898115.1 Comamonas sp. lk | reverse complement strand
GGAGAACCACGAACTGGCCCGCCAGATTTACCGCGACCTGCGCGATATTGCTGCAGACAAGGGCGGCTCGCTGATTGAGCGCAAGACGATTGAGCAGTTTTTTGACCCGGCCAAAAACATGTTTTTGCCGGACCGATTCATCAAAGGCGAATGCCCCAAGTGCCACGCCAAAGACCAGTACGGCGACAACTGCGAGGTCTGCGGCGCCGTCTACGCCCCCACCGACCTGATCAAGCCCTACTCGTCGCTCTCGGGCGTTACGCCCGAGCTCAAAAGCTCGGAGCACTTTTTCTTCAAGCTCTCGGACCCGCGTTGCGTGGCGTTTTTGCAGAACTGGACGCAAGACGGCAAATTGCAGCCCGAAGTGGCCAACAAGGTCAAAGAATGGTTCAGCGTGCGCACCAACCCCGACGGCTCGACCAGCGAAGGCCTGGGCGACTGGGACATCAGCCGGGACGCGCCCTACTTTGGCATCGAGATTCCGGACGCGCCGGGCAAGTACTTTTATGTGTGGCTGGACGCGCCAGTGGGCTACCTGGCCTCGCTGAAAAACCTGCTGGACAAACGCGGCGAGGACTATGCGGCTTATATGGCGCAGCCCGATCTCGAGCAGTACCACTTCATCGGCAAAGACATCGTCACTTTCCACACCCTGTTTTGGCCGGCCATGCTGCATTTCAGTGGCCGCAAGGCGCCTAACAATGTGTTTGTGCACGGCTTTTTGACGGTGAACAACGGCGAGAAGATGAGCAAAAGCCGCGGCACCGGCCTGGACCCGCTCAAGTACCTGAGCCTGGGCATGAACCCCGAGTGGCTGCGCTACTACCTGGCGGCCAAACTCTCTGCGCGCAACGAGGACATTGACTTCAACGCGGATGACTTTATGGCGCGGGTGAACAGCGATTTGATTGGCAAGTTTGTGAACATTGCGAGCCGGGCGGCGGGGTTTTTGACCAAGCGGTTTGAGGGCAAGCTGACGCAGGAATTTGGCGAACAAGGTAGCGCGCTGCTTTTTGACATTCACGCCGCCAAAGGCGATCTGGCCAAAACCTACGAAGCCCGCGAATTTGGAAAAGCCACACGCGAGATCATGCTGCTGGCCGACAAGGTCAACGCCTACGTGGACCAGCACAAGCCCTGGGACTTGGCCAAGGACGCCGCCAACAACGAGGCGCTGCACCAGGTGTGCTCTGTGCTCATCAATGCCTTTGCAGAAATCAGCCGCTACCTGGCTCCGGTGTTGCCGTCGCTGGCGCAGGCGGTTCAAGCCTTCGTGGGCACGAGCATGCAGGATTGGCATGCAAGCGGCTACGTCGCCAGCATCCAGCCTTACCAACACCTCATGCAACGCGTCACCCCCGAACAGCTGGACGCTCTCTTCGAGCCGCCCGCAAAATTGGGGTCAGAGCCAGGCAAATTGGGGTCAGACACCGATTTTGCAAAGCAAAACTCGGGCTCTGACCCCAATTTGCCTGACCCCAATTCCTCCGGCTCCGACCTCGCTTTGTCCATCCCAGGCGGCGAGGAAATCGCCCCCACCATCTCCATCGACGACTTCGCCAAGATTGACCTGCGCATTGCCAAAATCGTCAACTGCGAAGCGGTCGAAGGCTCGGTCAAGCTGCTGCGCCTGACCCTGGACGCAGGCGAAGGCCGCATGCGTAATGTATTCAGTGGCATCGCCAGCATGTACAAGCCTGAAGATCTGATCGGCCAGCTCACTGTGCTGGTGGCCAACCTGGCGCCGCGCAAGATGAAGTTTGGTGTGTCCGAGGGCATGGTGCTGGCCGCCAGCCATGCGGACGAAAAAGCGCAACTCGGTATTTACATACTTAACCCCTGGCCCGGCGCTGTGCCTGGCATGCGCATAGGCTAATTCATGCAAACAAAGTCAACGCCCCAGGCGCTGCAATTTGACGTCTTGATCGTCGGCAGCGGCCTGGCCGGTTTGAGCACGGCTTTGCTGCTGTCTAAGAAATACAGGGTTGCCATCATCACCAAGCGCGCGGTGCGCGAAGGCTCCAGCGGTTGGGCTCAGGGAGGTATTGCCGCCGTTTGGGACAAGGCCGACAGCTTTGCCGCCCACGTGGACGACACTCTGATTGCGGGCGCTGGCCTGTGCGACATGGCGGCCACCCAGTTTGTGGTGGAACAAGCGCCCCAGGCCATTGCCTGGCTGCAGGCCATGGGCGTGCCCTTTAGCACCGAGCACAACGGCGATTTGCACCTCACGCGCGAAGGAGGCCACAGCGCGCGGCGCATCGTGCACGTGACCGACGCCACGGGCGCGGCCGTGCAAGCCACGCTGATCGAACGGGTGCAAAAGTCGCCCAACATCAGCCTTTTTGAAGACCACACCCTGGTGGACCTGATTACCAGTGACAAAGTGGCAGGCGACAAAGGCACGGACCGCCGCTGCCTAGGCCTGTACGCCTTGGACGATGTGACCGACGAGGTGCTTACCTTCTCAGCCCCCCACACGTTATTGGCCACTGGCGGCGCAGGCAAGGTGTACCTCTACACCACTAACCCCGACACCGCCACGGGCGACGGCATTGCCGCCGCTTGGCGCGCGGGCTGCCGGGTGCAGAACATGGAATTCATCCAGTTCCACCCCACTTGCCTGTACCACCCACACGCCAAGTCGTACCTGATTAGCGAAGCCGTGCGAGGCGAGGGCGGCCGATTACTGCTGCCCGACGGCACGCGTTTCATGCCGTCCCACGACGCGCGCGCCGAACTCGCACCGCGCGACGTGGTGGCCCGCGCCATTGACTTTGAGATGAAAAAAGGCGGCTTTGACTGCGTCTACCTCGACATCTCGCACCAAAGCCTGGCGTTTATCCAAGAGCACTTTCCCAACATCTACGCCCGCTGCCTGGAACTCGGCATCGACATCAGCCGCCAACCGATTCCGGTGGTGCCTGCGGCGCATTACACCTGCGGTGGCGTGCTGTCCGATTTGCACGGGCGCACCGATCTGAGTGGCCTGTACGCCATCGGCGAAGCCGCCTGCAGCGGTCTGCACGGCGCCAACCGCCTTGCCAGCAATTCGCTGGTGGAATGCATGGTGTTTGCGCGCGCGGCCAGCCACGACATTGAGCAACGCCCCGGCGCCCCCTTGCAAGCCCTGCCCGCATGGGACGACAGCCGCGTCACCGACGCCGACGAGTCGGTGGTGATCTCGCACAACTGGGACGAGCTGCGCCGCTTTATGTGGGACTATGTGGGCATCGTGCGCACCAACAAGCGCCTGGACCGGGCCGCCCACCGCATTGCGCTGCTGCAAGACGAGATTCAGGAGTTTTACGCGAACTTCCATGTCACGCGCGACCTGCTGGAACTGCGCAACCTGGTGCAAGTAGCCGACCTGATCGTGCAAAGTGCCCGCGCCCGGCGTGAGAGCCGTGGCCTGCACTTCAGCCGCGATTACCCTGAGATACTGGACGAGGCATTGCCAACAATCCTTGTGCCGGGACAGCGCGAATAAGGCCTAGCGCACCAAAACCGGCCTTGGCCATTCCAAGCCAAGCGCGGCCATCCCATGGGGGGGTGCCGCGCGCCGGTGGCCACGGAGGGTGGCCTAGCCGCCCCGCACCCGCAGCTACCAAAGCTGCTGCAAAGCCCCATCCACCACCCGAAAACCGCGCGCGCCCACTGAGCGCGCCTCAGCCTCGTCGTGCGTGACCCACAGCA
>CAMDHS010000285.1 GCA_945898115.1 Comamonas sp. lk | reverse complement strand
TTGGCAAGCGCTACCCGCACCAGGTCTCTGGCGGCCAGTTGCAGCGCGCCATGGCGGCCATGGCTATGTCCTGCCGGCCGGACGTGCTGGTGCTCGATGAGCCCACCACCGCACTGGACGTGACCACGCAGATCGAAGTGCTGATCTTGCTCAAATCGCTGATCCGGCAGTACCAAACGGCGGCGCTTTACATCACGCACGATCTGGCGGTGGTGGCCCAGGTGGCTGACCGCATCAAGGTGCTGCGCCACGGCAAAGAGGTGGAAGAAGGCCTTACCCCCCAAATACTGCACCACGCCAACCAAGACTACACCGCCCGCCTGGTGGCCGTGCGCGGCGCGGCCGCCAGCGAGCGTGCCATAGCCGCCACCGTGAAGCCTGAGACCGTGCTGTCGATCAAAGACTGCCACGCCTACTACGGCGATTTTCATGTGGTGCGCGGCGTGTCGCTCGACGTCAAACGCGGCGAAACCGTGGCGGTGGTGGGCGAATCGGGCTCGGGTAAATCGACCCTGGCGCGCATCATTACCGGCCTGCTCATGCCGCGCAGTGGCGAGATCGTGTTCCAGAACAAGGCGCTGCCCCCGGCCCTGAATGCCCGCAGCAAAGAACTCAAGCGGACCATCCAGCTCGTCTACCAGATTCCGGACGTGGCCATCAACCCACGCCAAAGCCTGCTCGACATCGTTGGCCGCCCAGTGGAGTTTTACTTTGGCGCAAGCCGCGCCGAAGTGCTGGCCCGCGCCAAAGAGCTGATGACGCTGGTGGAGTTGCCCGAAGACTTTTTGCAACGCCGCCCCGGCCAGCTCTCGGGCGGCCAAAAGCAGCGCGTCTGCATTGCCCGCGCACTAGCGGCCAAGCCCGATCTCATCATCCTGGACGAGCCCACCTCGGCGCTGGATCCGCTGGTGGCCGAAGAAATCTTGACGCTGCTGCGCAAGTTGCAACGCGAGCTGGGCTTGTCTTATGTGCTGATCACGCACGACCTGGACGTGGTGCACCGCATTGCGCACCGCACGGCGGTGATGCTGCAAGGCCAGTTTGTCGCCTTTGACGAGACCGACAAAATCTTTGACCACCCCGAGCATCCCTACACCCAAAAGCTGATCACCGCCGTGCCCGAAATGCGCGTGGATTGGCTCGACGAGGTGATGGCCAAGCGGCACGCGGCTGCGGCCTGAGATCCGTTAACCCCAACAAAAAACGGCGCCTAGGCGCCGTTTTTTGTTGGCAGGCGCGTTTAGCGCCTTGCTCAATCGGGGTGTCAGACGTTGGAGTCAGGGAACGAGGCCTTGCGGCGGTTCACGTAGTCCAGCACCGCTTCGTCGGCGGCGGGGTCCAAGGCGGGCACTTCGTATTCGGCCAGCTGCTTTTTCCACAGCGCGTTGGCGCGCACCGACATATCGACGCCGCCTTCGGCTTCCCACTGCTCGAAACTGTTGTTGTCGGTAATGGGCGAGCGGTAAAACGCGCTCTCAAAATTGGCCTGGGTGTGGGCGCAGCCCAAAAAGTGCTTGCCCGGGCCTACTTCACGGATGGCGTCCATGGCCTGGCCGTTCTCAGACACGTCCACGCCTGCGAGCAGGGTGTGCATCATGCCGGCCTGGTCGCAGTCCATGATGAACTTCTCGTAGCCCATGGACAGACCGCCCTCCAACCAGCCTGCGGTATGCAGCACAAAGTTGACGCCGCCCAGGCAGGTAGGGAGCATGGTGTTGGCGGCTTCGGACGCGGCTTGCGCGTCAGCAATCTTGGAGCCACACAGACCGCCGCCCGAGCGAAAGGGCACGCCCACGCGGCGCGCCAGCGCTGCCATGGCGTACAGCACCAAAGCCGGCTCGGGCGTGCCAAAGGTGGGCGCGCCCGACTGCATAGAAATACTCGAGGCAAAGCTTCCCAGCACCACCGGCGCGCCGGGGCTGACCAGTTGCACAAAGGCCATGCCCGCCAGCGCTTCTGCCAGCGTCTGGGCACAAGTGCCCGCCACCGTGACCGGCGACATGGCGCCCGCCAAGATGAAGGGCGTGATGATGGTGGCCTGGTTGGCGCGCGCATAAACCTTGGCTGCACCCAGCATGGTGTCGTCAAAGGTCATGGGCGAGTTGGCGTTGATCAGGCTGATGCACACCGTTTTGGGTTTGCCGGTCAGCGGGTCAAGGTAGTTGTCGCCAAACAGGGCTTTGGACATCTCGACCGTGTCGTGCGCACGGCTAGGGTGGGTGACCGAGCCCATGTAGGGCTTGTCGCTGTACTTCATGTGCGCATACACCATGTCGAAGTGGCGCTTGTTCACCGGCAGATCGACCGGCTCGCAAATCGTACCGCCCGAGTGGTGCAGGGAATTGGCGGTGTAGGCCAGTTTCACGAAGTTCTGGAAGTCTTCAATGGTGGCGTAGCGCCGGCCCTTGTCGATGTCGCGCACAAAGGGCGATCCGTAAGCGGGCGCGAACACGGTGTTTTTGCCGCCGATGACCACGTTATTGGCCGGGTTGCGGGCGTGCTGGGTGAATTCGCGTGGGGCGCTGGCTTGCACCAGGGCGCGGCACATGCCACGCGGCATGCGTACGCGCTCGCCCTTGACGTCGGCCCCGGCCTTGCGCCAGATGTCCAACGCCTCGGCGTCGTCACGGAAATCAATGCCCACTTCTTCCAAAATGGTGTCGGCGTTGTATTCGATGATGGCCAGGCCTTCTTCGTCCAGCACTTCATAGTAGGGAATCTTGCGCGTGATGTAAGGCACGGTGTAGCCGGTGCGCGCGCTGCGGGCGGCGCGTTTGGCTTCGCGGCCACCGGCGGTGCGGCGGTTGCGGGGGGCGGCGGCCTCAGTGGGGCTATCGGTGGGGGTGATGACTTCGTCCATGTTCGTCTCCAAGCAAGCGCGCGGTTGCGCACTATGTGCATTGCGCAAAGTATCGGCAGGCGCGTGCTGGCACTATAGCCCCTATGCGACCCACATTTGTATGCGAACGTCAGGCCCTTGGCGGGCCGCGCAAGCGCCGACTTGGGTGCGGCCTTCAAAGGGACTGGTGTCGCATGAGCGCACTCGCGCGTCGTAAAGCGAACACCTGCGCCGGGGCGCTGCTGCGCACAATGCCGGTCAAGCCATGGCACGCGACCTCGGGTTGCGCTTGCACATGGCGCACCCGCGTTGCAACTGGAGAGCACCCGCAATGGCCCTCAGCGTTTTTGACCTGTTCAAGATTGGCATCGGCCCATCTTCCTCCCATACCGTGGGCCCAATGAAAGCCGCAGCCCTGTTCGCCCAGGCGCTGCAGGCCGACCGCCAGATGGATGCCACCGCGCGCATTGAGGTGCGCCTGTACGGCTCGCTGGGCGCCACCGGCAAAGGCCATGGCACCGATACTGCCGTCATGCTTGGCCTGGAAGGCGCGCAGCCCGACACCATCGACCCCGACGCCATCAACAGCCGCATCAAGGCCATGCGCGCTGCCAAATCCCTGCGCATCAACGGCCACAAAGAGATTGCCTTTGCCGAGAAGACCGACGTGCTCTTCTTGCGCCGCGAGACCCTGTCTTACCACCCCAATGGCGTGAAGTTCATCGCTTTTGACGCCGATGGCGCTTTATTGCAAGAGCGGCGCTATTTTTCGGTGGGCGGCGGCTTTGTGGTGTCGCAAGAAGTGGCAGACGCCCAAAACGCCAGCACGGGTGAAGTGCCGCGCATCGTGGCCGACCCGACCAAGCTGCGTTT
>CAMDHS010000284.1 GCA_945898115.1 Comamonas sp. lk | reverse complement strand
CAGTACCACTTGTACAAAAAGAACTGGCCAAAGCGGCGAAACGGCGCAAAGGCCTGCGAGCGCACCACGTTAAATAGGTTGGGGTATTCCAGCGCCGAGTGGTAGATCGGCAGCTTGAACACCGCGTCATTGCCGTCCTTGCCCGCCACGCGCTGCGCCAAGCGCTTGCCCGCCCAGGTAGAAAACGACACGCCGTTGCCGCCGTAGCCCAGCGCATGCCACACGGTTTGCGCCGGGTCTGGCCGGGTAATGCGCGGCATCATGTCGTGGCTCACGTCCACCCAACCCCACCAGGAATGCTCGATGGCAATGCCCGCGAGCGGCGGAAACTTGCGCGCAATCGCGTCGGTCAGCAGCAAGAGGTGGCCGGGGTCTTCGGCATCCGCACCCGATATCGAGCTGCGGCTGCCCAGCTGCAGCCGGTTGTCGGGCAAGAGGCGGTAGTAAAAGCGCAGCGTGCGCGTGTCCGTCATAAAGACGTGCGAGCGAAAGTTGCAGGCTGCCAACTCGGCCGCGGTCAGCACCCGCGTGGTGACCGAGTTCGACAGGATGGGCAGAATCTTGTTCTTGAGCATCGGGTTGAGCGCCTGCCCGGTATAGCCGCCGGTGCAAACCGCCACCCGCTTGGCGCGCACCACGCCGCCGGGGGTTTGCAGGTGGTGAATGCCGCCCACGGTGGTCCAGCCCTGCACCGGGCTGGCGGTGTGCACTTTCACGCCCAGGGCGCGCGCCTTGCGCATCAGGCCAAAGGTAAATTTGAGCGGATGCACGCCCACGCCGTCGGGTTCCCACATGGCTGCGTGCGCGTCGCGCTCGTCGCAATGCTGCTCGCGAAACTCTTGGGCGGTGAGCATCTTGGCCTTGTAACCAAAAATGTCGCGCCGCACCCGGGTTTGTTCTTCCAGGTAGGCCACTTTTTCTTTGCGGTGCGCCACGTACAAATGGCCGCCGTCAATGGCGTCGCAGTCGATCTCTTGCGTGAGCGCCTTGAAGTTGTCAAAGCCGGTGCGGATTTCGGTGTCCAGCGCTTTGGCCGTGTCCATGCCCCAGCGCTCAATCCACTGCGAGCGCGTCAGCCGCCCGCTGGCGTTTTGGCCCTGGCCGCCGCTGCGGCTCGAACAGCCCCAGGCGGTCTGGTTGGCCTCTAACACCACGGCCGAGATGCCGTGGTCTTGCGCCAGGTACAGCGCGGTGGACATGCCGGTCGAGCCCGAGCCGATCACCACCACGTCCACGTCAAAGTCGTGCGTGACCGGACCGTCATCCTCGGGCGGCGTGCCTGCGCTGGCCACCCAGTAGGTCGGGGCGTAGTCGCGTCCGGCGCCGGGGTTGGCGGCCACCAGCGGGTCGTATTGCGGGTCGTAGCGGATATCGTTGCGAATATCGCCACCCTGGGTGTGCAAGGCGCTAGTCATGGCGGCGCCTGGAGCTATTGGAGGGCGGGCAGGTTGGGGCGGGCTTTGCGAAACGCGTTTTTCACGGCAATCTTGCCGTCCTTGAAGGTGAAGATGTCCACGCCATCGGTTTCCACGCGGGTGCCGTCAGCTGCGGTGCCACTAAACGTCCACTGCGAGACGCCAAAGTCGCCCTGCACAAAATGCACGCCGTTGGTCCATTTGGCATCTGGCAAGGCGCCCCAGGCGCCGGCAAAGGCCTTGGCAACGGCCTCGCGGCCCACATGGCGCGCGCCGCAGGCGTCCGGGCCGCCGGCGGTCATGAACACGCAGTCGTCGCTCATAAAGGACATCAGGCCGTCCACATCGTGGCGGTTCCAGGCTTCGCTAAAGGCGGCCAGGGTGGATTCGGTAACGGTGGCGGTGGTCAAGGAGCGCTCCAGGTTGGTTGCAGACAAGCGTCGCAGGATAGGCCGCTTGGCACCATCAGGCTAGAGCCAGATGGGCAGATTCGGCCAAGCCAGCAACCAGAAAGGCGGGGTCGCACTGGCCCTGTCTGGCCCTGCGTATACTGGTTTGGCACCATTAAGCCCGCCCATGACCCAACTCCACCGCACCAAAGACGCCCAATGGGAAAGCCTGTTTGCTTTGCCCGACAAACCGGCGCTGCCACTGCAGCAGCGCCTGCGCCTGTCGGTGGTGCAGGCGATTTTGGACGGACGCTTGCCGGTGGGGGCGCTGCTGCCCTCGTCGCGCGAACTGGCCCAGGTGCTGGGCCTGAGCCGCAACACCGTAACAGCCGCCTACCAGCACCTGATGGACGATGGCTTTATCGAGTCGCGCCCGCGCAGCGGCGTGTTCGTGACCAACCAGGCGCACGCCGTGCCCGCCCGCCCCAGCGCGCGCGCGGACGCCCCTTTGCCCACCAGCCCGGTCAGCGGCGCTGGCATCAAGGCCCAGCCCGACTGGTCGGCCCGCGTGCTGCGCTCACTCACGGACCAGCGCACCCTGGCCAAACCCGACCAGTGGCGCCGCTACGCCTACCCCTTTGTTTACGGCACCTACGACCCGCAGCTGTTTCCGTCCGAGGCCTTTCGCGAATGTTGCGTGCACAGCCTGGCGCGCGCCCACCTGCCGCACTGGACGCCCGACTTTGAACTCGGCGACGTGCCCGAGCTGATCGAGCAAATCCGCCTGCGCCTGCTGCCCAAGCGCGGCGTGTTTGCGCTGCCCGAAGAAATCTTGATCACCGTGGGCGCGCAGCACGCCTATTACCTGTTGGCCGAGGCCTTGTTTGACGCTACGCAGCGCGTCGGGCTGGAAGAGCCCGGCCATCCACACGCCCGCAACAGCTTTGCCCTGCGCCAGCCCCAGTGCGTGCCGCTACCGGTGGACGAGCAGGGCCTGGTGGTCGAAGGCCTGCCCGCGCTCGACTACGTGTTTGTCACCCCCTCGCACCAAAGCCCCACCACTGGCACCTTGGGCCTGGAGCGGCGCCGGCGCCTGCTGCAGCAGGCCGAAAGCCACAACTTTGTGGTGATCGAAGACGACTACGAGGCCGAAAACCTGTTTGATGGCGACCCCATGCCCGCGCTCAAAAGCCTGGACAAGGTGGGGCGCGTAATTTATGTGGGTTCGGTGTCAAAAAGTCTGTCGCCGTCTTTGCGCCTGGGCTATATCGTGGCGCCGCGCGCCCTGATTGCCGAACTGCGCGGCCTGCGCCACGCCATGGTGCGCCACCCCAGCGCGTTTTTGCAGCATGCCTTTGCCCTGTTTTTGTCGCTCGGCCACCACGACGCCCACGCCCGGCGCGTGAACCAGGCCATGCAAGAGCGCATGGCCCTGGTGGCGCGCGCGCTGCGCAGCCATCTGCCAGATTTTGAGTTCACCCTGCCCTCGGGCGGCGCTTCGGTCTGGGTGCGGGCCCCGGCCTGGGTAGATTCGGCCGAACTCGCCCTGATCGCCCGCAACCACGGCGTGCTGATCGAGGCCGGCGAGGCCTTCTTCATGCACCCGCCTTATCCGTGTTCGTACTTCAGGCTGCGCTTGTCGTCGATTGCTGCCGAACAGATCGGCCCCGGAATCAAAGCCTTGGGCCTGGCGGTGGACGAGCTGGCCCGGGCGCGGGGTGCGCCACGCCGCGTCGGATTGCGCCTGGCATGACAGCAGCGCATATTCGCACCGCCACCCTGGCCGATCTGGCGCCCGTGGCCCAATTGTTTGACGCCTACCGGCAGTTTTACCAATACCCGAGCGACCTGGCCCTGGCCAGCGCCTACATTGCAGAGCGCCTGCAAAAAGGCGAATCGGTGATCTTGCTCGCGCGCGATGGCGCAGGCGCCGCGCTGGGGTTTTGCCAGCTTTAC
>CAMDHS010000283.1 GCA_945898115.1 Comamonas sp. lk | reverse complement strand
TTGATTTTGTGCTTCTTGCGCCATTTGTCTGAGGCGTCTGCCATCGAAACGCTGCAAACCGCCTTGCCCTACCGAGCGCACTTTGTCGGCGTGGGCCTGGACTCGGGCGAACGCGGCAACCCGCCCGAAAAGTTTGCCACCGTGTTTGCCCAGTGCCGCGCCTTGGGCTTGCATGTGGTGGCGCACGCGGGTGAAGAAGGGCCGCCGGCCTATATCACTAGCGCGCTCGACGTGCTGCAGGTAGAACGCATCGACCACGGCGTGCGCTGCAGCGAAGACGCCGCGCTGGTGGCGCGGCTGGCAAAAAGCCGCATGCCGCTCACCGTCTGCCCGCTGTCCAACACCAAGCTCTGCGTGTTTGGCACCATGGCCGAACATAACCTGGCCACGCTCTTGCACGCCGGCCTGTGCATCACCCTCAACTCGGACGACCCGGCCTACTTTGGCGGCTACCTGCTGGCCAATTTTGAAGCCGCCTTCGCCGCCTTGCCCGCGCTCACCGTGCAAGACGCCTGGCAGCTGGCGCGCAACAGCTTTGAGGCCAGCTTTGCCAGCGACGCGCAAAAGGCGGCGTGGATGGGGGAGTTGGATGCGGTGTTTGTAGCCGCCGCCTGAGCGCAGCGCTGGCCAGCGCTTGAATCGCGTATTTGTGGCGCGCCTCAGGCCTGCAGCGGCCCCCCGTCCGCATCCTCCAGCGCAATCGCATTGCCCATATTCAGCAATATCGGCCGCCCGTCAGGTGTATTGAGCGGCACCACGCGCGCGCCTTGGTTGCCACTGGCGGGCAATAGCGCGCACAGCGTGGGGCTGCTTCGCAGCTCGCCGTTGAGATGCACTTCAAGGTCGGCGATGACCAGGGTGATGTCGGACAGAATGTTTTTGACGCGCATGGTGTGTGTGCCTCTTAGGTGGGAAATGCGTTGAGTTGCATTCAGGTGGGTTGAGGTGGGTTGAGGTGGGTTGAGGTGATTCGGCGATGCTGCAGTATCAACCAAAGGCTTTGGGCTTCGCTGCAGTTCCGGCGCTTGCGCCCCGCTTGAGCGACGCGTGCTTGTCAGGCTGCGCCGCGCTCAGGGCTTGGCCGGCGCATCGTGCATCCCGTGCTGGTGGCCAGCAGCGGCCCCACCAGGCGCGCTGGTGCTCACCGGCACCTTCAGGTCCAGCGTGCTCTCCACGCCCTTGGCGTCTTTGAAGCGCAGGGTCACAGGAATGGTGGTGTCTTTTTGCAAAGGCACTTTCAGGTCCATCAGCATCAGGTGAAAGCTGCCGGGCTTGAGTGCCACCGGCTTGCCCGCACTCAGGCGCAGGCCGTCGGGCAGGGCGCGCATTTGCATGACGTTGCCGTCCATCTTCATCTCATGCACCTGGGCTACCCCGGCTACGCTGCTGGCCACGCCGACCAAGGTGGTGTCGGCTTTGGCCGTAAGCGTCATAAACGCGCCGCTGGCCTTTTGGCCTTGCACTGTGGCGCGGGCCCAGGCGTCTTTCACCTCGACGTTTTGGGCCAGGGCGTGGCTGCAAAACAGGGTGGCGGCCAGCGCCAGGCTTGCGGAAAGTTTGTTTGTCATAAAAGCTCCAGTACAGGGGATGAAATAAATAGAACGAAAGAGAAAGAACAGGATTTAGTGCGCGTGGGCGCCAGCGGCTTGCACGTCCAGCACTTCAAGCAGCGCCGCAGGCGATTTCAGGCCCTTGGTAGACGTGCCGCTGGCGGGCACCTCGGTCCAGTCGTTGGCACCTTGGGCGCAGCTTTGCAGCACCTTGAACCAGATCGGTCCGGGCTTGGCAGGTGTAGTGCCGCGCACTAAAAATTCGTCGTAATAGGCGGCGGGCAAGGCGTTCTCCGGGCTGTTGGCGGTCCAGCTAACCTCCAACACGCCCTCGGTGTATTTTTTGCCGTGGCTATCAAAGGGGGAGGCCAAGGGGCCGATTTTGGTGCTTACCGTCCAGCCAGCCTTGGGCTGGGGCTGGGCGCCGTTAAAACCGGCTGGGATGGTGATGCGCAGGGCTGTGGTGGCCTGTTCGTCGCAGCCGTGGCCCACGTGGAAGGTGGCGCGGTAGCTGGTGTTGGCAGCTGCGGCGCTGTCTTGCAGCACTACGTGGGCAAAGCTGGAGTTGCCCAGGCACAAGGCGCAGGCGGCGGCAATACAGGCAAAGGAAGATTTCATAGGGGCTTTCAACAAACAGGCGGCGCGCGCGGCCGTGGCATTGTGTTCACCTCGCGGCTGCGTGGCAGCAGTCGGGGCGCAAGAGGGTAAATATGGGTGGGTGGGTGGGCGCAAGCCACCGATGGGGCCGTGGCGGCCTCCAACCAAGCGTGGCTGACGGACTAGGTCAGCCGCGCTTTCAGGCCAGCGGAGGTGGCCCGCGCCCTGGTGGCGGCGCTGCGCTGCGCCAAGCCAGTGTGCTGAGGCCGGTGTGGGCCGCCAGCGCGTGGGGATGTGTCGAAGAAAGAAGCCCAGATTGCGCAGCCGGTGGCGGCGCGCCGGTAAAGAGGCACAGCGCGCAGTCCAAGCTGTGCGTTCCTTGGCTGGCGGGGGCGCCGGTTTCAGCATCGACCAGCATGACCATGCCCGCGGCCGAACACACCATGCGGCTGCCCTGGGCTTGCGCCAGCGGCGCGGCGGCTGCCAAACCCAGTGCTAGGCACCACCACAGCAGCACGGCACGCACCAGCAGGCGGGTGGAGCGAAGCGTATGCAAGGGCGACATGACGGCAATTATGGCAGTCTTAGGCAGGCGGTTTATGACCTGGGTCGCCAGAGGATGCACGGGCGACAGGGTGCGCGATGTTGGCCGCAGGGGGCTGCTATCCTGCGCCCATGTACAGCCTGTTCCACCTTGCCATCCATGTCCACGACTTGCAGGCAGCGCGCGCGTTTTATGGCGGCGTGCTGGGTTGCAAAGAGGGGCGCAGCACCGCTACTTGGGTGGACTTTGACTTTTTTGGCCACCAGCTCTCACTGCACCTGGGCGCGCCCTTTGCCACCACGCGCACCGGCCAGGTGGGCGACGTGTTGGTGCCCATGCCGCACTTTGGCCTGGTGCTGGCGCTGCCCGACTGGCAGGCGCTGGCGCAGCGCTTGCAGGCCGCCAAGCTGGAGTTTGTGATGGAGCCGCAAATCCGCTTTGCAGGTCAGAGCGGCGAACAATGGACCATGTTTTTTCTCGATCCATCGGGCAACCCGATGGAGGTCAAAGGCTTTGCCAGTTTGGATACGGTGTACGCGCCATGATGAATTACACCTTTGCCTCGGCCACCATTTTGCTGATCCTGATTACCGACCCGGTGGGCAATATCCCGATCTTTGCCAACGCGCTCAAGCACGTAGCGCCCGAGCGGCGCGCGCGGGTAATTCTGCGCGAGATATTGATTGCCTTCGTTTTGTTGCTGACCTTTATGTTTGTGGGCGAAGGCTTCTTAAAGGTGATGAACCTGAGCGAACTCTCGCTGCAAATCGGCGGCGGTGTGATTTTGTTTTTGATCGCCCTGCGCATGGTGTTTCCACCCCCGGCCACGCTAGAGGCCGAGATTTTTGAAGAACCGCTGATCGTGCCCCTGGCCGTGCCAGCCATTGCCGGGCCGTCGGCGCTGGCCACGGTCTTGCTATTGGTGTCGCAGCAGCCCGAGCGCCGCCTGGACTGGATTGCCGCGCTGTGCGTGACCATGCTCATCAGCGCCGTGGTGCTGGTGTCGGCCGAACGCATCCAGCGCCTGATTGGCAGCCGCCTGTTGGTGGCCGTAGAGCGCCTGATGGGCCTGGTGCTGGTGTCGGTGGCTATTGAGATGATGCTGCGCGGCGCCAAGACCTTTGCGCTGCAGGTGATGGGCCG
>CAMDHS010000282.1 GCA_945898115.1 Comamonas sp. lk | reverse complement strand
GGCACCGAGATTTTTGCGGCGGCCTCGGCCAAGGGTGTGATGGTGGCGTTTGAGGCGGCGGTAGCCGGCGGTATTCCCATCATCAAGTCTCTGCGCGAAGGCCTGACGGCCAACCGCATCGAGTGGATTGCCGGCATCATCAACGGCACGACCAACTTCATCCTGTCCGAGATGCGCAGCAAGGGCCTGGACTTTGACGTGGTGCTTAAAGAGGCGCAGCGTCTGGGCTACGCCGAAGCCGACCCGACCTTTGACATCGAAGGCGTGGACGCCGCGCACAAGGCGACCATCATGTCGGCGATTGCGTTTGGCATTCCGGTGCAGTTTGACAAGGCCTATGTCGAAGGCATTACCAAGCTGTCGAGCCAAGACATCAAATACGCTGAGCAACTGGGCTATCGCATCAAGCTGCTGGGCATCGCCAAACGCCGCCCCGAAGGTATCGAGCTGCGCGTGCACCCCAGTCTGGTGCCATCCAAGCGCCTGATTGCCAACGTCGAAGGCGCCATGAACGCGGTGATGGTGCAGGGCGACGCGGTCGGCACCACGCTGTACTACGGCAAGGGCGCGGGTTCCGAGCCCACCGCCAGCGCGGTGATCGCTGACCTGGTGGACATCACCCGCCTACACACCGCCGACGCAGCCCAGCGCGTGCCGCATCTGGCTTTCCAGCCCGATTCCATGAGCGATTTGCGCATCTTGCCCATGGCCGACGTGGTGACCAGCTACTACCTGCGCCTGCGCGTGGCCGACCAGACTGGCGTGCTGGCCAAGGTGACCGGCATTCTGGCGGACGCCGACATCAGCATTGACGCAGTCTTGCAGCGCGAGGCTGACGAGGTGAGCGGCGAGGAAGCCAACCAGACCGACCTCATCATCCTGACCCACGACTGCGCCGAGGCGCGCATGGACGCCGCCTTGGTGCGCATGCAGGCGCTGCCCACGGTGTTGCAAAGCATTGTGCGCATCCGCAAGGAAGAGCTGGCCTGATGCGTTACATCTCCACCCGCGCCACCGGCACGCCCCCATCCGAGCCCAAGCGCTTTTGCGAAATCTTGCTCGAAGGCCTGGCGCCCGATGGCGGCCTGTATTTGCCCGAGACCTATCCGCGGGTGGATGCAGCCACCTTGACCCGCTGGCGCGGCCTGGCCTACGCCGATCTGGCGTTTGAGATTTTGTCGCTGTACGTGGACGACATTCCGGCAGACGATTTGCGCGCCTTGTGCCGCAAGACTTATACCGAGGAAGTGTTCGGCACAGCGGCCATCGTGCCGCTCACGCGGCTTGAAGACGGCTTGTACCTGCAGGCCTTGTCCAACGGCCCCACACTGGCGTTCAAAGACATGGCCATGCAGCTGCTGGGCAACCTGTTTGAATACGAACTGGCGCGCCGGAGCGAAGAACTCAATATCTTTGGCGCCACCAGTGGCGACACGGGCAGCGCGGCCGAATACGCCATGCGCGGCAAAAAAGGCGTGCGCGTCTTCATGACCAGCCCGGACGGGCGCATGAGCCCCTTCCAGCAAGCGCAAATGTTCAGCCTGCTCGACGACAACATCTACAACATCGCCATCACCGGCGTGTTTGACGATTGCCAGGACTTGGTCAAAGCTGTGTCGGGCGACCTGGAATTCAAGCGCAAGTACAAGATTGGCACCGTTAACTCCATCAACTGGGCGCGCCTCATGGCGCAGGTGGTGTACTACTTTGCCGGTTATCTACAAGCAACACAAAACGCCCCCACACTCCCCGCTGCGCGTGGTTCGCGGCCCCCCGAGGGGGCTGATTCGCCTTGGGGCGGCCCGGCGGCTGGGGATGTCACCCCCACGCTCCCCGCTGCGCGTGGTTTGCTGCCCCCCGAGGGGGCTGATTCGCCTTGGGGCGGCCCGGCGGCGAATCGTGACCTTCCGAAGGTGAGCTTCACCGTCCCCAGCGGCAACTTCGGCAACGTTTGCGCCGGTCACGTGGCACGCATGATGGGTTTGCCGATTGCGCAATTGGTGGTGGCTACCAACGAAAACGACGTGCTCGATGAGTTTTTCCGCACCGGCGTCTACCGCGTGCGCGGCACGGCCGATACGCACGAAACCTCGAGCCCGTCCATGGATATTTCCAAGGCCAGCAACTTTGAGCGCTTTGTGTTTGACCTGCTCGGGCGCGATGGCGCACGCACCGCCGATTTGTTTGGTAGTCAAGTGCCGCGCCAGGGTCGCTTTGACCTGGGCGCCGACCCGGCCTTTGCCCAGGCTGCCAGCCGCTACGGTTTTGCCAGCGGCAAAAGCACGCACACAGACCGCCTAGCCACCATTCGCGACACCTGGCAAAAATACGGCGTGGTGGTGGACACCCATACCGCCGACGGCCTGAAAGTGGCGCATGAACACCGCGTGCCCGGCGTGCCTATGCTGGTGCTGGAAACCGCCTTGCCGATCAAGTTTGCCGCCACTATCGTTGAAGCCCTGGGGCGCGAGCCTGAGCGCCCTGCGAAGTTTGAAGGCATTGAGGCCCTGCCGAAAAAAGTGCGCGTCATGGCGCCTGACGTGCAAGCCATCAAAGACCTGATCGCCCAGGCCTGCGATTGAACTTTAGGTTACAGCCATGAGCACGCCACCCGTTCGCAAACCTCTGTTGCCGCTCGACGTGGCGCTGACTCAGCTGCTGGGTGCGCTGGCCGATCGCGTGCCCGCAACCGAGCTGGTGTCCACTTTTGACGCGGACGGCCGCGTGCTCGCGCAAGAGGTGGTGTCCGCGCTGCAGGTGCCGCCGCAAGACAACAGTTCGATGGACGGCTATGCGCTGCGCGTGTCTGACTTGGCTGCGGGCCTCGCTTTGACGGTGTCGCAGCGCATTGCGGCTGGCGCCAGTGGTGCGCCGCTGGAAGCTGGCACCGTGGCGCGCATCTTTACCGGCGCGCCCATTCCCCCAGGTGCTGACGCCGTGGTCATGCAGGAAGACTGCACGGAAGTGCCCGCCAGTGAAGCCTTCGGTGGCCGCGCCGCTATTCTTGTCAATGTCCAGCCCCAATCAGGCCAGTGGATTCGGTGCCAGGGGGAAGACGTCACCCTGGGCCACGCCGTCTTGCGCGCGGGCCAGCGCCTGGGGCCTGCAGCCTTGGGCATGGCCGCCAGCGTGGGCATGGCGCAGTTGCAAGTGGCGCGTCGCCCCCGGGTGGCACTGTTTTCTACCGGGGACGAACTCGTCATGCCCGGTCAGGTGGCGCCCGAGCATATGGCGCCGGGGGCGATTTACAACTCCAACCGTTTCTTTTTGGCCAGCCTGCTGCGCCGCATGGGCTGCGATGTCACCGACCTTGGCATCGTGCCTGACCAGTTGGACGCCACTGTGGCCGCCTTGCGCGGCGCGGCGCAGGCGCATGACGTGATTCTCACCAGCGGCGGCGTGTCCGTGGGCGAAGAAGACCATATCAAACCCGCCGTGCAAGCGCTGGGAACGCTGGACTTGTGGCAAATCGCCATCAAGCCCGGCAAGCCTTTTGCCCATGGGCGCATTGGCGCTGCGCACTTTATTGGTTTGCCTGGCAACCCGGTGTCGAGCTTCATGACCTTTTTGCTGCGCCTGCAAGGCGTGGCCGACGTGGCGCTGCCCCAGCAAACCCTGCGCGCTGACTTTGCCTGGCCGCGGGCGGACAAGCGCCAGGAATTTTTGCGCGTGCGGCGCAATGCGGCAGGCGGCCTCGATTTGTTCCCCAACCAAAGCTCGGGCGTGCTGAGTTCGACCGTGTGGGGCGACGGCTTTGTGGATAACCCAGCCAGCCAGACGATTGCGCTGGGCGATCTGGTGCGCTTTGTGTCCTTTAAAGAGCTGCTGGCCTGAGCCCAAAACCGCCAAACACCAAACGCCATGCAAGTCCA
>CAMDHS010000281.1 GCA_945898115.1 Comamonas sp. lk | reverse complement strand
CTGTGGGCGCGCAAGGGCCGCACCCAGCGCCCCATGCTGCACCGCGCCTTTGGCTACGCCTGGGTCACGCTGATGCTGGTGACGGCCTTTACCGCCATCTTCATCCGCGACTTTGGCTTGCCCAATATCGCGGGCTACACGCCCATCCACTTGCTGGTGCCCTTTACCTTGGTCAACCTAGCGCTGGCCTTTCGCTACCTGTTGCGCAAGAACATTGTGGGGCACCGTAAAACCATGCAGTCGCTCTATTTGGGCGCCTGCATCATCGCCGGCGCCTTTACGCTGCTGCCCAGTCGCTACCTGGGCCAGCTGATCTGGGGACAGTGGCTGGGCTGGATTTAGCCGCAAGCACCGCTTTTGCGGCAAAAAAGCGCGCCCTTCGCAAAAAAATACGACCCTTAAGGTATCAGCGGCAAAGTCATCGGGGTTTCACACTCCAAATGGAGTTATCCTGCAGGGTGTGCCAATCTGGCATTTTTTAAACCCATCACCGGAGTTACTCACTCATGAAAATGACTACCTTAGCTGCTGCAGTACTGGCCATGTCCAGTGGTTTTGCCATGGCCCAAAACGCCGTGGTCACTATTGCCCACGTTGGCCCTACCAGCGGCGCCATCGCCCACCTGGGTAAAGACAACGAAAACGGCGCGATCATGGCCGTTGAAGAACTCAACGCCGCTGGCGTGACCATCGGTGGCAAGAAAGTCACCCTGAAGCTCATGACCGAAGACGACGGCGCTGATCCAAAGCAAGGTACCTCTGTTGCGCAAAAGCTGGCTGATGCCAAGGTTGCCGGCGTGATCGGTCACCTGAACTCGGGCACTTCGATTCCTGCATCCAAAATTTACAGCGATGCGGGCATCCCCCAAATCTCTCCTTCTGCCACCAACCCCAAGTACACACGCCAAGGTTTCAAAACCACCTTCCGCGTGGTGGCTGACGACGTCCAACTCGGCGGCACCCTGGGCAAGTACGCAGTGAGCACCCTCAAAGGCAAGTCTATTGCCGTGATCGATGACCGTACCGCTTACGGCCAAGGCGTGGCTGAAGAGTTCAGCAAAGCCGTGCTTGCCGCTGGCGGTACCGTGGTGGCCAAAGAGTTCACCACCGACAAAGCCACCGACTTCAACGCCATCCTGACCACCATCAAGGGCAAAAAGCCTGACGTCGTGTTCTTCGGCGGTATGGACGCTGTTGCAGGTCCCATGCTGCGCCAGATGAAATCTCTGGGCATCAACGCCAAGTTCATGGGCGGCGACGGCATCTGCTCGACCGAGCTGGTGAAGTTGGCTGGTGACGCTGTGACCGATAACCAAGTGTTCTGCGCTGAAGCAGGCGGCGTTGAAGGCAAGGCCAAAGTTGGCATGGAAGACTTCAAGAAGAAGTTCAAAGCCAAGTTCAACGCAGACGTCCAAGTCTACGCACCCTACGTGTATGACTCCGTCAAGCTGATGGTTGCAGCCATGGTCAAGGCCGGTTCTTCTGACCCAGCCAAGTACCTCCCCGTGTTGGCTGCCACCAAAGACTTCGCTGGCGTGACCGGCCCCATCACCTTTGACGAAAAAGGCGATATCAAGGGCGGTGCGTTGACCCTGAAGACCATCAAGGGCGGCAAGCTCGAAGAACTGGCTGTGATTCGTTAATCACTCGCCCGGTTTTGCTGGCAGCGCAGTCTGCCAGCAGCAAACAAGCGCACCCCACAAGGGTGCGCTTTTTTTTGGTCAGCGCAAAAGGCAGCCGTCTAAAATCAAAGCCATGAGTAATTCCCCCGCCGCCAAATCTGGCGCCAAACCCGCCGCCGCGCCCGAAGCCCCAAATCCTGGTAAACCCAGCAACTTCTTGCGCCAGATCATCGAACATGACCTGGCCGCTGGAATCTACGCCACGCGCCACTGGGCGGGCAGCCCCGGCGACGCCGCGCACCAAACCACCGGCGCGCTGGACCCGGCCCGCATCCGCACCCGCTTTCCACCCGAGCCCAACGGCTACCTGCACGTGGGCCATGCCAAGAGCATTTGCCTGAACTTTGGCCTGGCGCGCGACTATGGCGGCGTGTGCCACCTGCGCTTTGACGACACCAACCCCGAAAAAGAAGACACCGAATACGTCAACAGCATCATCGACGCGGTGCGCTGGCTGGGCTTTGACTGGAGCCAGCCGGGTAATGACAAACCCTACCAGGCCAGCGACTACTTTGGCTTTATGTACCGCGCGGCCGAAGCGCTGATTGAGGCCGGTCATGCCTATGTGGACGAGCAAACGCCCGAACAAATGCGCGCCAACCGCGGCGACTTTGGCAAGCCTGGCATCGACAGCCCCTTTCGCAGCCGCACGCCCGCCCAGAACTTGGCACGCTTTCGTGAAATGCGCGCTGGATCGCACGAAGACGGCTCCATGGTGCTGCGCGCCAAGATTGACATGGCAAGCCCCAACATCAATCTACGCGACCCGGCCGTCTACCGCATCCGCCGCGCCACGCACCACAACACGGGTGACACCTGGTGCATCTACCCGATGTACACCTTTGCCCACCCAATTGAAGACGCGCTGGAGCAAATCACCCACAGCATTTGCACGCTCGAATTTGAAGACCAGCGCCCGTTTTACGACTGGCTGATGGAGCGTCTGATCGAGGCCGGCCTTTTGGCCAGCCCGCCGCCCAAGCAATACGAATTTGCCCGCCTGAACCTCACCTATGTGGTGACCAGCAAGCGCAAACTCGCGCAGCTCGTCTACGACCACAAAGTGAGCGGCTGGGACGATCCGCGCATGCCAACCATCGTAGGCCTGCGCCGCCGGGGCTACACGCCTGCGAGCCTGCAGCTCTTTGCCGAGCGCATCGGCGTGACCAAGAGCGACAGCTGGATTGACTATTCCACCCTGGAAGGGTGCTTGCGCGAAGACCTGGACGGTTCGGCCCAGCGCGCCATGGCGGTGCTTGACCCGGTCAAATTAGTG
Source organism: Comamonas sp. lk (assembly GCA_945898115.1). Lineage (GTDB taxonomy): Bacteria > Pseudomonadota > Gammaproteobacteria > Burkholderiales > Burkholderiaceae_C > Allorhodoferax. Next base: position 928 of record CAMDHS010000281.1, on the reverse strand, counting down.
CTGACCAACTGGGACTCCGTGATGGGCGCAGGCACGCTAGACGCCTGCAGCGCCCCCATGCACCCCCACCACCCCGAGCTGGGCAACAGAGAGTTTGTGATGGGGCGCGAGGTGTGGATTGAGCGCAGCGACTTTGAAGAAACGCCTCCGATCGGCTTTTTTCGCCTGTTCCCCGGCAACAAGGTGCGCCTCAAATACGGCCATATCATCGAGTGCACCGGCGCCCTGAAAGACGCCAACGGCCAAATTACTGAAGTGCATGCCACCCTGATCTCCGACACCAAGAGCGGCACGCCCGGCTCGTCCAGCGTCAAGGTCAAGGGAGTGATCACCTGGGTGGGCGCCCATGACGGCGTGAGCGCCGAAGTGCGCATGTACGACCGCCTGTTCAGCGACGAACAACCCGACGCGGGCGGCAAAGACTTTCTGGAAGGCCTGAACCCCCACAGCCTGAAAATCCTCACTGCCATCGTGGAGCCGACCCTGGCCAACGCCCTGCCTGACCAGAAGTTTCAGTTTGAACGGCTAGGGTACTTTGTGGCTGACCGGGTGGACCATGTGCAAGGCAGCAAGCCGGTGTTTAATTTGGCGGTGGGGTTGAAGGATTCGTTTGGGAAGTGATGATGCGAAGTACGCGCTTCCAAATGCGAGTGGTGCTGACCGAACACGCCAAGGCGCGTATGGTGGAGCGCGACCTGAGCGCCGCAATGATCCTAGTAATCATTGATACCGGCATACAAAAGGATGCGGGTGGTACACATTATTGGCTTTACAAGCATTTCCCGGGCCGACAGGACAACAGTATTTTCCAATCCAGGTATGAGCCTGAAGGACCTTGCAGTTGTGAATTGCTGCCTGGTGTCTTGATCTTGCTTAAACCAGAAGTTTAAGGTTTTTGGCTTCTGGGCTTGGATTCTTTATCCATCGG
>CAMDHS010000280.1 GCA_945898115.1 Comamonas sp. lk | reverse complement strand
GTCGATCAGCGCTACAAAGCCGTAACGGTTGCCGGTGCCCTTGGTGCGGGTGATGTTGATGTCTTTGTTTTTGGACAGCAAGGCCACGGTTTTTGGGTTGAGGCGGTTGACTGCGTCCACCGCGCCCGTCACCAGGGCCTGGGTGCGCGCAGCGGAGTCGCCGATGTAGCGCAGTTCCACACTGTCAAAGTTGCCCCGGCCGGCCTTCCAGTAATTGCCGGGCTTGCGCTTGGCCACCACGCGCACGCCGGGTTGCCACTCCACCAAGGTGTAGGCGCCGGTGCCGTCGGGTTTGGAGAAGTCCGTGGTGCCGTTGGGCACGATCAGCAAGTGGTAGTCCGACAGCACAAAGGGCAGGTCGGCATTGCCCGACTTCATGTTGATCTGGATCTGGTGCGACGACAGTTTTTTGATGTCGGTAATCGGCTCCAGAATGCCTTTGGCTGGCGACTTGGTCTCGCCGCGGTGCATATTGATGGAGTAGATGACGTCGTCGGCGTCCAGCGTCTTGCCCGAGGTGAAGGTGATGCCCTTGCGGATGTTGAAGATCCATTCGGCGGCGCCGGGTTTGGATTCCCAGCTTTCAGCCAGTTCGGGTGTGGCATTGCCTTTGGCGTCAATTTCGACCAGCTGGTTCCAGAACATCAGGCTGTAGGAGATAGGAATGGAGTCGGCGTAGGTGCGTGGGTCCAGGCTGTCCGAGGCCGAGCCGCCCTCCATGCCCATGCGCAAAACTCCGCCTTTTTTGGGTGTGCTTTGTGCAGCGGCAGGAAATGCCGCCAGGCCAGACGCAAGGCCCAGCGCAGCGGCGCCAGAGATGAGCTGTCGGCGGTCAAGCGCCAGTGATGTGTTGTCAACGGTGTCGTGGTGCTTCATTTTTGTGTGTCTCCTCAAGGTGCAAGTAGGTGGATTGCCATCGAAAAATATTCGCGCCGGTCAGGGCACGCAGGGCCAATGTAGGTCGGCAAACGTGTGAGCGCAAACGAATAATTGTTATCCTATGCATCAAATAACGTGATGCAAGCAAAGAGGTGTGCGATGCTCAAATACCTGGATTTGGCTTTGTTGCAAGCCTTCTCGGCGGTGGTCGATAGCGGCAGCTTTACCCGTGCGGCGCAGTATTTGTGCCGCACCCAGTCGGCTGTGAGCATGCAGCTGCGCAAGCTCGAAGACCTGACGGGCCACCAACTGCTGCACCGCGACAGCCGCAACATCAAACTCACCGAAGAGGGCGAGGTGCTGCTTGGTTATGCGCGGCGCATGATCCGCCTTAACGAAGAAGCCTTGGTGGCCCTGGACCAGCCTCACGCCCAGGGCCATGTGCGTCTGGGCATGCCCGACGACTACGCCCACCAGTTCTTGCCCGGCGTGCTGGCGCACTTTGCCCACGCCTACCCCCGGGTGCAGCTTGAGGTGATTGGTGCGCTGAGCGGCGACTTGCTCAACCGCGTGGAGGCGGGCGAACTTGACGTGGCGCTGATCACACGCCAGCCCAAGCGCCGGCGCGGGCAGGTGCTGCGCACCGAGCACCTGGTGTGGACCGGTTCGCGCCAGCACCTGGCGTTTGAGGTCAGCCCCTTGCCGCTGGCGCTGTTTCCTGAGGGTTGCGTGTTTCGCGAGCACGCGCTCGCAGCGCTGGACGCGGCGCAAATACCCTGGCGCATTGCCTATACCAGCCAAAGTTTTGCCGGCGGAAAGCTCGCGGTCTCAGGCGGACTGGCATTGACCGTGGTGGCGCAAAGCATGGTGCCGTCTGAATGGCGGGTGCTGGGCGCCGAGCACGCCTTGCCGCGCTTGCCCGAAATCGAAATTGCCTTGCACCGCGCGCCGGGCACACTGAGCCCCGCCGTGGCATTGCTAGAGGCCCAACTGGTGGCCGCCGTGCAAATGGAAACCGGCCCGGTGCCTACCGACGGGCCTTGCTGAAGTCGTGCCTTCAAGCCATTGACCCGTGCGCGGCGGTGGCAGACCTTCCCCTACACTGAGCCAACCTAGCGCCCACGCACCGAATGTCCGACCTCTTTCCATCCAAACCCACCCCGCCCCTGGCCGAAGCGCTGCGCCCGCGCACCTTGGCCGAGGTGATTGGCCAGAGCGATTTGCTGGGCCCGGGCAAGCCGCTGCAGCTTGCCTTTGCCTCGGGCAAGCCGCATTCCATGATTTTGTGGGGTCCGCCGGGCGTGGGCAAAACCACGCTGGCGCGCCTGACTGCGCAAAGTTTTGACTGCCAGTTCATCGCCCTGTCGGCGGTGTTCTCGGGGGTCAAAGACATACGCGCAGCCATGGAGCAGGCGCAGGCCCATCTGGCGCAGGGCCAGCACACGATTTTGTTTGTGGACGAAATCCACCGCTTTAACAAATCGCAGCAAGACGCGCTCTTGCCCTACGCCGAGTCGGGCCTGGTGACGCTGATTGGCGCCACCACCGAGAACCCGTCGTTTGAGGTGAATTCGGCCCTGTTGTCGCGCGCGCAGGTTTATGTGCTTAAGTCGCTCACCGACGACGAGTTGCGCCTGTTGCTGGCGCGGGCGCAAGAAAAGGTGCTGGGCCATTTGCAGTTCGACGAGCGCGCCATCTCGACCCTGGTGGGTTATGCCGACGGCGACGCCCGACGCCTGCTCAACCTGCTGGAACAGTGCAACACGGCAGCGGGCGCGGCGGGCATCAGCCACATTGACGCAGCCTTTATCGAAAACGCCCTGGCCATCAATGCCAAGCGCTTTGACAAGGGTGGCGACAATTTTTACGACCAGATTTCGGCCCTGCACAAATCGGTGCGCGGCTCCAGCCCCGACGCCGCGCTGTACTGGCTGTGCCGCATGTTGGACGGCGGCGCCGACCCCAAATACTTGTCACGGCGCATTGTGCGCATGGCCTGGGAAGACATTGGCCTGGCCGACCCGCGCGCCATGCAAATCGCCAACGACGCGGCACTCACCTTTGAGCGCCTGGGCTCGCCCGAGGGCGAACTCGCCCTGGGCCAGGCCGTGGTCTACCTGGCCGTGGCCGCCAAAAGCAACGCTGGCTACAACGCGTACAACAAGGCCCGCGCCTTTGTCAAAACCGACAAAAGCCGCGAAGTGCCGGTGCACCTGCGCAACGCCCCCACCAAACTCATGAAAGAACTGGGCTACGGCCACGAATACCGCTACGCCCACGACGAACCCCACGCCTACGCCGCCGGAGAAAGCTACCTGCCCGAAGGCATGAAAGAGCCCGCCTGGTACCAACCCGTGCCGCGCGGGCTGGAGGCGAAGATTGCGGAGAAGATGGCGTTTCTTAAAAGCCTGGATGCGGGGGCGGGGAAGGGCTGAAGGGCTTTATCGCAGTCCAGCGAAGGTGCTGTCGAGCGGGAACTGAATTTTTCGGTAAAGCAATAGCGCCTTGGCTTAACAATCAACGCATCTACAAAAAAATAGCGCGAGGGTGCAAACCGCGTGATCAGCTTTCGCCTTGCTAGCAATAACGAACGTGAGGTGTACTGTGCCTGGCTCCAAGACGAATGAACTCTCCCCCGCCCAAGTGCTGGCTGCCGTACGGGCCTTGCCACAGAAGAGCGACTACGTTTGGGATGGCGTAGACGAGGATGATCGCCCCTTAAATGAACAAGAGCTAAAGGCCGGTTTGGTCGCAGCACTCAAAAAGCGCGGCCGACCCGTTGGCAGTGGCTCCAAAGAGCAAGTGGCCATTCGCTTTGACCGCGATGTGCTAAGCGCATTCCGCGGCTCCGGTCCCGGATGGCAAACCCGTATGAATGAGGCCTTGCGTGATTGGTTGCGCACGCACCCTTTGGTGTAAGGGCTAACCCCAGTTTACCTAGCCGTAGCCGCCAAAAATAAGGCTGGCTACAAGTTACACAACAAAGCCCGGGCCTTTGTCAAAACCGACAAATGCCGCGAAGTGCCGGTGCACCTGCGCAACGCCCCCACCAAACTCATG
>CAMDHS010000279.1 GCA_945898115.1 Comamonas sp. lk | reverse complement strand
CTTGCGGTCGAGCGCGTAGCGGATGCCCGCCCAGACCTTGCCGTACCAGGGGCCCAGCGTGTTGTTCAGCGTGGGCACCTTGGACTTGAAGAAGTAAGACACGCCCAAATGGTCTTGCAGGCCCTGGCCAACGGCGGGCAAATGGTGTGCCAGGGGCACGCCCTTGGCGGCCAGCAAAGCGGCGTCGCCCACGCCCGAGAGCTGCAAAAGCTGGGGCGAGTTGATGGCGCCGCCGCACAAAATCACTTCCTTGCGGCTTTTGAATTGCTGTGGGGCGCCAGACACCACGCACTCCACACCGACGGCCTCGCGCCCCTGCAGCAGCAGGCGCTGCACCAGCGCATGCGTTAGCACTGTCAAATTGCTGCGCCCCATGGCCGGGCGCAAAAAGGCGTTGGACGCAGAGGCGCGCACGCCCTTGCGAATCGTCATCTGCCACAGGCCAAAGCCTTCCTTGTGCGCGCCGTTGAAGTCGGCCGTGCGGCCGTAGCCCAGCGCCTCACCGGCTTTTAAGAAACGCTGGCACAGCGGGTGCACCTGGTCGGCAAAGTCGCTGACTGTGAGTTCGCCCCCGGCGCCGTGGTGTTCGGACGCGCCCCACACATGGTCCTCGGATTTTTTGAAGTAGGGCAGCACGTCGTTCCAGCCCCAGCCGGGGTTGCCCGCGTCGCGCCATTGGTCGTAGTCGGCGTGCTGGCCGCGCATATAGACCATGGCGTTGAGCGAGCTGCTGCCGCCCAGCACCTTGCCGCGCGGCCAAAACGAGGTGCGCCCGCCCAAAGCCGCGTCGGGCTCGGTGGTGTACATCCAGTTGTATTTGGGGTCTGAGAAGGTCAGGCCGTAGCCCAGGGGCACCTGGATCAGCGGGCTGCGGTCCGAGCCACCGGCCTCTAACAGCAACACACGGTCGGTACCACTGGCGCTCAGGCGGTTGGCCAGCACGCAGCCGGCCGATCCGGCGCCGACGATGATGTAGTCGTATTCGTTCATGGGCTGGCAGTATGGCGCGGGGGGTGTGGGAATAGGGTGATCGGGGCCGGTTTGACGGTCGGGCAGCCTCTGAACGCATACTATGCAAGAGATTGCATGCTATCAATGCGTTCAAATAAAGTAATTGCCCAATAAAAGTGCGCCGCCATGTCCTTTGAACAACTGATTTCCACCGCCAGCCTGGGCGACGGCAGCAAGCCCAAGTACCAGTCCATCGCCGAAGACCTGGCCCAGGCCATTCTGAACGGCCAGGTGCCCATGGGCGAAAAGCTGCCGCCCCAGCGCAATCTGGCGCACCGCTTGGGCGTGACCACCGGCACCATCAGCCGCGCCTATGCCATTTTGGAGCGCCAGGGCCTGGCCACCGCCCGCGTGGGCGACGGCACCTATGTGCGCTCAGTCGAACATGTGCCCGAGCGCGGCGAATCTGACCAGCAGCAGCCCATCGACCTGGCGCACAACGTGGCCATGGTGGGTGACGAGTCCAGCGCGCTGCACGAGGCCTTTCAAAGTCTGGCCACGGACCCCGAACTCATGCGCCAGGTGCTGAGCTACCAAAGTGAGACCGGTATGCGCCGCCACCGCGAGGCCGGCGCCCAGTGGCTGCGCCGCTTTGGCACCAGCGGTCAGTGGAACCGGGTGATGGTGACCCACGGCGCCCAGCACGGGCTGGCCTGCGTGCTGCGCACCGTGGCGCGCCCGGGCGACGCGGTGCTGACCGAGTCGCTCAGCTACCCCGGCCTGCAGGCGCTGGCGCGCTCCATGCGCCTGCAACTCATCGGCATCGAAACCGACGAGCAAGGCATGGTGCCCCAGGCCCTAGAGCGCGCAGCCAAGACCTTTGACACCAAGTTCGTCTACTGCGCCCCCACGCTGCACAACCCCACGGGCGCGACCATGTCCATGGAGCGGCGCGAGGCTGTGGCTGCGGTGATGCGCACGCACGGCCTGTTCATCATCGAAGACTGCGTGCACGCTGCCATGCAGGCGAACCCGCTGCCCGCCTTGTCCACCTGGCTGCCCGAGCAGTCGTTTTTGCTGAGCAGCTTTTCCAAGGTGCTCGCACCCGGCCTGCGCGTTGGCTATGTGGAAGCCGCCCCGGCCTGGCTGAGCAAGTTTGCCGCCAGCATGCGGGCGGATAGCTGGATGGTCGCACCCCTGCTGCCCGAGATTGCCACCCGCTGGCTGGAAAGCGGCGCCATGGAAGGCCTGATCGCCCAGCAGCGCCAGATGACCGCCCAGCGCCTGGAGTGCGCGCGCGCGGTGCTGCAAGGCCTGGATTTCAAGACCGACCCCGAGTTTCCGCTGATCTGGCTGCCCCTGCCCGAGCCCTGGCGCGCCGGCCAGTTTGCCGCCGCCCTGCGCCAGGCCGGCGTGCTGGTGCGCACCGCCGACCACTTTGCCGTAGGCCGCTCGCCCGCGCCCCACGCCATTCGCATCAGCCTGAATGCCCCGGCGTCGGTGGAGCAGTTGGAGGCGGGTTTGCATATCCTTAAGGCGCTGATTGACAACCCGCCGTCGGCGGCGATGGATCCGTGAAGGCTTTTGGTAAGGCGGCGTCGGTTTGGATGCAAATCGGCCAAATTGATGACGCCGTTCGCGGGTATTTGTTCGGACTTAGTGCAACAATGTACGCTCTGTGTAACACAAACAAGGGGGGGCGATGAGCGAAGCAACTTTTACTTTTCGGGTCGACGAAGGTTTGAAAGACCAGTTTTCCAACGCCGCTAAATCGCGCGACCGCACGAGCGCACAGTTGTTGCGTGACTTCATGCGTGATTTTGTCAAGCAGCAGGAAGCGACCGAGCATGACGCCTGGTTCCGTAGTCAGGTACAAATAGGGCTGGACTCCGCCAATGCCGGTAAGCTGATTCCAGCGGCGCAGGTCGAGGCCGAATTTGCGGCCAAGCGGGCAGCGACGCGAAGTCGGCTTGAATCTTCAGGCAAATGATGGAGCTTTTTTGGACACCCGAGGCCAAACAAGACCGCGAACACATTTACGACTACATCGAAGCCGACAATCCGGTCGCCGCGCTCAAGCTTGATGAACTGTTTGCCAAGAACGCCGAACACCTGTTTGCGCACCCCAGTCTTGGTCGCGTCGGCCGCGTCAAAGGCACACGCGAGTTGGTTGTACACCCCAACTACATTTTGATTTACGACCTTGCTGGCGACTCTGTGCGCGTATTGCGTGTGGTTCACTCTGCCAGGCAGTGGCCATCAGCAAAAAGGTGAAGGCGAGCGATGCCGTCATCCCCGGTTGAATAACCGGTTTAGGCCGCGCTTTCGGCAATGCGCTTTGCGAACACACGGTTCTCATACGCCTTGCCCTCGATGATGTACCGAGTGGCACCTCGTGCTGCAAGCGTTCCTGGAGGCGTGGATTGGCCTTGACGTCGGACGGGAAGTAGGCGGGCTTCTCCACAAATTTGGTGCACTGGCGTTCACCCGAACATCGTGGGGGCAAGTCAACAACGCCATTGGTCTGCGCGCAGCCTTTGCGCTTGTATTCGGTGGTTCGCTCGTCGATGGTGCCTGCGGTTTCGGTTTTTCAATCAATTTACCGCCCCCAGGCCACCGACTTTTGTCTCGGCCTCCACCAGCATGCGCGCTTAAGCTTTTGCCCCATCGGCTCGCTCAGTTTTTCACGTCTGCGGGTCAACGCTTCTTTGAATCAATTCTTCTATCGAGGAAGGCACATCGCCGCGCTCCAGCATGCGCTTGAACACTTCATACACATCGGTCCGGCTGCCCTCTTTGCGTAGCGTGTCTTTATCGTTCAGCCAGGCATAAATGACCACGGCCAAAGGGTTGGAGGCGAACATAAAGAACAGCCGGTAGCGCTGCGGCAGCCCTTTTTTGACGCGCCGCCAGTTGCCATGGCTCTTGCCCAAGGTGTGGCCCAGCCGAAACGCCGGATCTGCAGGGTTGGTGGGCACATTGACGGTCA
>CAMDHS010000278.1 GCA_945898115.1 Comamonas sp. lk | reverse complement strand
GGCACGACCGTCATCATCTACGACCAAACCTGTGCCACCGAAAAACGCCGCCGCCGCAAGCGCGGCACGCTGGTCGATCCGGCGGTGCGCGTGGTGATCAACGAGCTGGTGTGCGAAGGCTGTGGCGACTGCGGCGTGCAAAGCAATTGCATCAGCGTCGAACCGCTAGAAACCGACTTTGGCCGCAAGCGCCAGATCAACCAAAGCACCTGCAACAAAGACGTCTCGTGCGTCAAAGGCTTTTGCCCGAGCTTTGTCACAGTGGAAGGCGGCAGCCTGCGCAAGAAAAAGGCGCCAGCGCTCGCGGCACCCGGCCAGCATGACGATATTCCCGAGCCGCAAATCGCTGACCTGGCCACCGCGCATGACGGCGTCTGGGGCTTGGTGGTAGCCGGCGTGGGCGGCACCGGCGTGATCACCATCGGCCAGTTGCTGGGCGTGGCCGCGCACATGGAAGGCAAGGGCATCGTCACCCAAGACGCTGGCGGCCTGGCGCAAAAAGGTGGCGCCACCTGGAGCCACGTGTTGATCGGTAAAACGCAAGACGCCATCCGCACCACGCGTGTGGGCATGGCCTGCGCCGACCTGGTGATTGGCTGCGACCCCATCGTTACCGCCGGCAAAGAAACGTCGATGCGCTTGCGCGCCGGGCGCAGCCATGTGGTCATCAACAGCCACAGCGCGCCCACCGCCGCCTTTGTCAAAAACGCCAACTGGGCCAACCCCGGCGAGGCCTGCATTGCGCAAATCGCCGACACCTTGCAAGACCCCACCGCCCTGGGCTGCGTGGACGCCGAAGGCATCGCCAGCCAGCTGCTGGGCGACAGCATCTTCACCAACCCGGTGATGCTGGGCTTTGCCTGGCAAAAGGGCTGGATTCCGCTGGAACAAGCCTCGCTCTTGCGGGCCATGGAACTCAATGCCGTGGCCGTCGAGAAGAACAAGGCCGCCTTCCAGTGGGGCCGCCGCGCCGCGCACGACGCGTCCGCCGTGGCGCGCGCGCTGCAACCGGGCCAAACCGTGCAGTTTGTGCGCGCGCCGCAAGAGCGTGCCGCCGCGCTAGACGCCTTTGTGCAGCAACGCGCTGCGTTTTTGACCGACTACCAAAACGCCGCCTATGCCCGCAGCTACACCGACTTTGTAGCCCAAGTGCGCCAGGCCGAACTTGCAGCGCTTGGCGCCGACGCCCAAGCCTTGCCGCTGAGCTTTGCGGTGGCGCGCTACCTTTTCAAGCTCATGGCCTACAAAGACGAATACGAAGTCGCCCGCCTGCACAGCGACCCGGCCTTTGGCAAAAAGATAGGTGCCATGTTCGAGGGCGACTACCAGGTGCATTACCACCTGGCCCCGCCCCTGCTGGCCAAAAAGAACGACAAGGGCGAGCTGCAAAAGCAAAAGTTTGGCCCGGCCATGTCCTGGGGCTTCAAGCTGCTCGCGCCACTCAAGGTGCTGCGCGGCACCGCGCTGGACCTCTTTGGCCGCAGCGAAGAGCGCCGCCAGGAACGCGCGCTGATTGCCAGCTACCAAACTACGGTGCGTAACTTCGCGAGCCAACTCAGCGCCTCAAATATTGCGGATGCCCTGGCATTTGCCAAACTACCCGAGCAAATTCGCGGTTACGGCCATGTCAAGGCCCGGCATATTGCGGCGGCACGGGGGCAGTGGGTGGCGTTGGGTGGGAGTTTTTAGGGGCCTAGTCGGCCTTTAGCGGCAGCCCTGCCGCCAATTCCTGCATCCGTCCCCGTTTGACGGAATATACAAAATTATGTATATTTTCAGCCATGGCCGACCCCAAACCAGTCGCATTCTGCGGAAGTGCGCTTGATGACCTGCGCCGATTTCCGCCGTCGGCGCGGCGCGAGGCGGGCTTCCAGATTGACTTGGTGCAGCAAGGTTACGAACCAGACGACTGGAAACCCATGCCCAGCATCGGGACAAGCGTTCGAGAAATCCGAATTCGTGATGTTTCAGGTGCATTCCGAGTCATTTATCTGGCCAAATTCGTCGACGCTGTTTACGTGCTGCACTGCTTCCAGAAAAAGACCCAGAAAACCAGTCGGCCAGACCTGAATTTGGCTGAAGGCCGTTATCGTGAATTGTTAAAGGAGTTCGGAAAATGAGCGATCAAAAATATGCCAGCGTCTGGGATGCCATTGAAGCCACGCCGGAGGAGTCCGAAAACATGAAGCTTCGCTCTGGACTGATGATGGCGCTTAAAGCCCACCTGGTTCGCGCCGACCTGAGTCAGTCCGAAGCGGCCAAGTTATTCGGCGTTACCCAGCCCCGGGTTTCAGACCTGATGCGCGGCAAGATCAACTTGTTTGGCTTGGACGCCCTGGTCAACATGGCCGCTGCCGCAGGCCTGCATATCGAACTGCGCGTATCTGATCCGGTCTGACTTGCTTTGTTTCCAAACCTTTGCGGCAGCGGGTTAGAAAACGGGCTCTTCGGAGCCGTTTTTCATGGCGCCGCCGTTACGGCCAACAACATCGTCCCACGGCGCACGCGGCGTGCATTCGTCTTCAAACAAAAATCACGCCGCCGCAAGATGTTGAAAAACCCGAATCCTAGGCGCGATCTTCTCGGTCAAGGTGCGCGCCGCCACCCGCATGTCGTACTCGGTTTGCAGATTCATCCAGAACCGTGGTTCCATATTGAAAAACAGGCCCAGCCGCACTGCCGTATCCGCAGTAATCGGCCGGTTGCCATTCACCAAGTCGCTGATACGGCTGGGTGATACATCAATGTCTGCGGCAAGCTGACGGGCGGAGATGCCCATCGGCTTCATGAAGTCTTCCAGCAAGATTTCGCCGGGGTGAATTTCGTCGAGTAGTTCGGTCATAGTTAACTCCTAGTGGTAGTCCACGATTTCGACTTGGAAGGCGCCGTCGTCATGCCACACAAAACAGATGCGCCATTGGTCGTTTACCCGGATGCTGTGCTGCCCCCGGCGGTCGCCCTTTAGCGCTTCAAGCTGGTTCCCCGGAGGAACTCTCAAACTGGCCAAGTCAGTAGCGGCATGTAGTTGCAAGAGCTTTCGCCGTGCCACCCTTTCCATGTTCCTGAACCGGGGCACGGCTTTGCTTGCAAACAGCGCCTCGGTCTCGACACATAAGAACGAATGGATCATGCGCAAATTGTGATCTGCGGTGCGGAATCTGTCAAGCGGGCCGGGGCTTGTGGGTGATTCCGCCCCCGCCCCCTACACTCCCCCCATGAACCGCAACCTCTGGCTCCTCGCCCTTTGCCAAGGCCTTCTTTTAACCAACAACATCGCTTTCATTGCCATCAACGGCCTGGTTGGCCTGCGTCTGGCGCCGGTGGGGTGGATGGCGACGCTGCCGGTGATGGGCTATGTGGTGGGTGCGGCGCTCAGCACGCCGCTGGTGGCCTACAGCCAGGGGCGCTGGGGGCGCAAGGTGGCGTTTCAGTCGGGTTTGCTGGTGGCGCTTTTGTCGGCCTTGCTGGCGGCGTGGGCGATTTTTGAGCAGCAGTTTTGGTGGCTGGTGGTGGCGACGGTGGTGGCGGGTTATTACAGTGCCAACGGGCAGTTGTACCGCTTTGCCGCCGCCGAGCTGGCGCTGCCCGCCGCGCGCGAACGGGCGGTGTCGCTGGTGCTGGCCGGCGGTTTGCTGGGCGCCATCGTGGGGCCCAACCTGGCGGCGCGCTCGCGCAGCTTGTTGGACGTGCCTTTTGCCGGGGCCTACCTGGCGCTGGCCGTGGTGGCGCTGTTGTCTATGGCGCTCATGGCCTTTATTACCTTCGCGCCCGAGCCACCCAAGCCTGCGGCGGGCAGCGCCGTGCGCGCGGGCCGCAGCGCGCTGCAAATGCTGCGCGAGCCGGTGTTTATGGTGGCCTGCATGGCTGCGGCCCTGGGCTATGGCGTGATGAACCTGCTGATGGCCGCCACGCCGCTGGCCATGCAGCAGTGCGGCCTGAGCTTTGAGAACACGGCCATCGTGCTGGA
>CAMDHS010000277.1 GCA_945898115.1 Comamonas sp. lk | reverse complement strand
GTGCACCGCGCCCGCCAAGGCTATGTGGAGCAGCGCACCGCGCTGATCAATCGCATTCGTGGGTTGCTATCGGAATTGGGCATCGTGCTGCCACTCAAAGCCGCCACCGTGCGCCGCCAAGCGCACAAACACCTCGAAGACTTGCCCGGATGGTGCAACACTGTGGTGGGGGGTTTGGACTGTGCTTTTTCGGGCCTCCAATGCGGATGATTGCATACCCGAGGAATTCCGATGATGCAGTAAACGGGTCAGACCGGCGGCGGGCAAGCCCGACTAAGCCCTTGTGGCATTCGATTGGAGATGACCAGGGGAACGGAATGGGGCCCTGCCGAGCGGTTCGTATCTGGGTCCGCGCCCACCAAGGCGCAACAAGGCCGTCTGTAGATGTGCAGTCTGTTCCCGTTGTATCGCACCATCCCCGTCACGCCAATACAAGAAAGCCGTCAACAATGAATAACTCACGCCTGCGGTGCTTGACTACGTGGGAAGTCCCTGTAAAGGGTTAGGCTTCACTGCGCTGCTTTAGCTTGCGATAGTTCGACTCTGAGGTGTACCAAATGATTGCACCAAACGCGGCGCCGGCGGTTGCCCAGAGAAGCAAACTGAAGACTACTCCCGCAATGGTGAAGGATTGGTTCTTCATCAAAGCGGACACGATGTACATCGCAATTAGCATTGGCCCTCCCCAAGCGAGTACGCCACGCACGGCGATGAACCGCACGGCACCGCCCTTGCGCTGGGCTTCCCACTTAGCGATTGACTCAGCATCCGCTGAGTTCGTATCGCTTGCTCCATCTTTGAGCCAGTGGACCGGTATCTCCGAGCGAAGATACACAGCACGTATTTTGGCAGGCGGCCAGCCGAGTACATGGCGTGATATGAGAGCGTTCAACACCCATCCGAGCGCGTAACCGGCAAGCATGAGAAAGACCATAGATAACAGAAAGACAGCTATCCATGTCAAGCCGTTCGGGTGCTCCAGAATCGGACTGTTGGGTGGTACTCCCTGATTCGCCTCTAGCCAGGTAGATAGGCCCCAGAGCGGCGCGAACGAGGCGAACATGAGGCCGATCGGTAAAGCTGCGATCGCGAACTGGTACTTGATCCGCATGCTTTGCGGCAGAGCAGTGTTGAGAGCGAGAAGGGGCATTTTTGTGAGGCCTAACGTGATGTAGCCGAGCGCATATCCCGGGATTCCCAAGTTAGGCGACGAAATAAGCTGGCGTTGCACTATATACTCAAAAACACAATGATCGTCTTTATTGAAAGCTTTTTATCAGCGCTGTGGTCGCTCCAAAACACCGCCATGCACCACCCGCGCAACGCAGGCGGTGTGGAATTGAAAACGTTTTTGTCCAAGCGCGGAGGCCTGGCGCCCAGCGCTTAAATTTCGAGGTTGTCGATCAGCCGCGTGCTCCCCAGCCGCGCTGCTGCCAGCACGACCAGAGCGTCGCCAGCTTGTGGCGCTTGCAAGTCCGCTTGGCGGCGCACGGCCACGTAGTCGGGTTGCCAGCCTTTTGCGCGCAGGGTTTCCATGGCCTGGGCTTCCAGTGCGGCAAAGCCCGTGTTACCTGCGCGCACTGCTTGGGCGATTGCGTGCAGACTGGCGTGCAGCTCGCTGGCCTGCGCACGCTCGGCAGCAGTCAGATAGCCGTTGCGCGACGACATGGCCAGTCCGTCGGCTGCGCGCCATGTCTCGCCGCCCACAATAGCGATGGGCAGGTTGAACTGCCGCACCATCTGGCGGATCACCATGAGCTGCTGGTAGTCTTTTTTGCCAAACACGGCGCTGCGCGCCTGGGTGCAACTCAGCAGCTTCAAGACCACGGTGCAGACACCCGCAAAAAAGCCGGGGCGAAACTGGCCTTCAAGCACATCGGTCAACGCCGCCGGGGGCGCAATGCGAAACGTTTGCGGCTCGGGGTAGAACTCTGCTTCAGTGGGCGCAAACACCAGGTCGCAACCGGCGGCTTCGAGCTGGGCGCAGTCGGCGACCAGGGTGCGCGGGTAGGTGTCAAAGTCGTCTTGCGGGCCAAACTGCAGGCGGTTGACAAAAATCGTGGCTACTGTGAGGTCGCCCAGGGGCTTGGCCTGGCGCACCAGTGCCAGGTGGCCTTCGTGCAGATTGCCCATGGTGGGCACCACGGACGGGTGGCGGTAGGGCCGGAGTGCGTCTGCCAGAGCGGGCAGGGTGTGGACGATTTGCATCAATTGCGCAGCAGTAAAGGAATCAAAAGGCGCCGGTCGCGCTGGCAGCGCAGGCTGACCAAGCGGTGGGGGCTACCAGGCGTGCAAGGCGTTGACCGGGAAGCTGCCGTCTTTCACAGCAGCCACATAGGCCTCCATGGCGCCGCGAATGGAGGCTGAGTCTGCCATAAAGTTGCGCACAAATTTGGGCATCTTGCCCAGGTTGACGCCCAGCATGTCGTGCAGCACCAGCACCTGGCCGGCCGTGTCTTTGCCCGCGCCTATGCCGATGGTGGCGCAGCGGGTGAGCGACTGGGTGAGCGACGCCGACAAATCGGCTGGCACCATCTCCAGCACCAGCATGGACGCGCCGGCCTCTTGCAGGGCGTGTGCCTCTTGCGTGAGCAGTTCGGCACTGGCGTCTGATTTGCCCTGCACCCGGTAGCCACCCAAGGCGTGCACGGTCTGCGGCGTCAGGCCCAGGTGAGCGCACACCGGAATACCGCGCTGCACCAAGAAATGCACCACCTCGGTCGTCCAGCCGCCGCCTTCTAGCTTGATCATGTGGGCGCCGGCCTGCATCAGCACCGCCGCGCTGCGAAAAGCCTGTTCCTTGGACTCTTGGTAGGTGCCAAAGGGCAGGTCGGCGATCACCCAGGCCGTGCCTTGGGCACGGCGTATGCCACGCGAGACGCTTTCGGTGTGGTAGCGCATGTCTTCCAGGCTCACGCCTACGGTGGTGTGCAAGCCCCGGCACACCATGCCCAGCGAGTCGCCAATCAATATGCATTCCACCCCGGCGGCATCGGCCACGGCGGCAAAAGTGGCGTCGTAGGCGGTGAGCATGGTGATTTTTTCACCACGGGTGTGCATCTCCAAGAGGCGCGGCAGGCTGATGGGGCGGCGCGTGGCCATGGGCGAGGCCGGGGGCAGCGTGCCATAAGGCGTGCCGCCCATTTGGCCGGCGGCGTTGATGTCAGGGGTGGCGGGTGCAGCCATGGTCGGGCTCCTTAAGGGGAATCAGGGCGAAAAGTGGCTCGCAAGTGCGAAGTGGGGTTATAGCGCGCAAAGCGGTCCAAAGGCGACTTTGGCATTTAAAAGAGAGGGCTTTGGGCGCCGCCTTTTAGGTGGCGGTGTAGGCCAAACGCACGTAAATCGGGGCAAATGCTTCGGCCTGGGTGATTTCCACCAGGGTTTCCTTGGCCAACTCCAAGAGCGCAATAAAAGTCACCACCAGCACGCCCACGCTGCTGCCGGTCTCAAAAAGGTCTTCAAAGCCAACAAAACGCCGGCCCTGCAGCTTCTTTAGAACCATGCTCATGTGCTCGCGCACCGAGAGCTCTTCGCGGCTGATCTTGTGGTGTTGCACCAGGCGGGCACGCTGCAAGATAGACGCCCAGGCCTCGCGCAGATCGACCACGCTCACTTCTGGAAAGCGGGGCTGCAGGCTTTGCTCGATAAACACGGCGGCTTGCAAAAAGTCGCGGCCAAACTGGGGAATCGCGTTCAGGCGTGCGGCGCCCAGCTTGATTTGCTCGTATTCCAGCAGGCGGCGCACGAGTTCGGCGCGCGGGTCTTCGGCTTCTTCGCCCTCGGCCACTTTTTTGGGCGGCAGCAGCATGCGCGACTTGATTTCGATCAGCATGGCCGCCATCAGCAGGTATTCGGCGGCCAGCTCCAAGTTTCGCTTGCGGATCTGGTCCACGTAAACCAAGTACTGCTTAGTCACGCTGAGCATGGGAATGTCCAGAATATTGAAGTTTTGCTTGCGGATCAGGTAAAGCAAAAAGTCCAGCGGTCCCTCAAACGCTTCTAAAAACACCTCCAGCGC
>CAMDHS010000276.1 GCA_945898115.1 Comamonas sp. lk | reverse complement strand
GTGGAAGTGGACGCCTGGTTTACCAACACCGCGCCGGTAGATGCCTACCGGGGTGCCGGTCGCCCCGAGGCCACCTACCTGCTCGAGCGCCTGGTGTCGCGTTGCGGCTGGGAAATGGGCCTGGGCCAGGACGAGATCCGCAAACGCAACTTCATCAACAGCTGGCCCTACCAGACGCCGGTGGCCTTGCAGTACGACGTGGGCGACTACCTCGGCTGCATGACCAAGGCGCAAGACATGGCCGATGTAGCAGGCTTTGAGGCCCGCAAGACCGCCAGCGCCGCCAAAGGCTTGCTGCGCGGCATTGGCTACTCCAGCTACATCGAAGCCTGCGGCATTGCCCCTAGCAATATTGCCGGCGCCTTGGGCGCGCGCGCAGGGCTGTTTGAGTGCGGCGAAGTGCGGGTGCACCCCACCGGCAGCGTGACCGTGTTTACCGGTTCGCACAGCCACGGCCAAGGCCACGAAACCACGTTTGCGCAAGTGGTTGCCGCGCGCTTGGGCATTGCGGTAGAGGCGGTGGACATCGTCCACGGCGACACCGGGCGCGTGCCTTTTGGCATGGGTACCTACGGTTCGCGCTCCATCTCTGTGGGTGGTGCGGCCATCATGAAGGCGCTCGACAAAATCGAGACCAAGGCCAAGAAGATTGCCGCCCACTTGATGGAGTCCAGCGACGCCGACGTCGAATTCGCCAATGGCGAGTTCACCGTCAAGGGCACGGACAAAAAGGTGACCTTCGGCCAGGTGGCGCTTACCGCCTATGTGCCGCACAACTACCCGCTTGACAAGCTCGAGCCTGGCCTCAACGAGACCGCCTTTTACGACCCGACCAACTTCACCTTCCCGGCGGGCACCTACATCTGCGAAGTCGAGGTGGACCCCGCCACGGGCGTCACCCGCGTGCAAAAGTTCACTGCGGTGGACGACTTTGGCACCATCATCAACCCGATGATTGTCGAAGGCCAGGTGCACGGCGGCTTGGTCCAGGGCATTGGCCAGGCTTTGCTGGAACACTGCGTCTACGACCGTGAAACCGGCCAGTTGCTCACCGGCTCGTTCATGGACTACACCATGCCACGCGCTGACGACTTCCCCGATTTCGTCATTGGCAACATCTGCACCCCTTGCACGCACAATCCGCTGGGCACCAAAGGTTGCGGCGAGGCCGGGGCCATCGGCTCGCCGCCTGCCGTCATCAACGCCTTGCTCGACGCCCTGCACGGATCGGGCGTCAAGGAATTTGACATGCCGGCCACCCCCCACCGCGTGTGGGAAGCCATCCAGGCTGCCAAAGCCTGAAGCCCCAAGGAGACACACACCATGTACGCATTCACCCTTGACCATCCCTCCACCATCGCGCACGCCGCGACACTGGCGGGCGCTGGCGCCAAACCCCTGGCCGGCGGGCAAACCCTGCTGGCTTCCATGAAGCTGCGCCTGTCGCAACCCGGCCAGTTGGCCGACCTGGCGGGCATCCCCGAGCTCGTGGGCATTTGCCGCGAGGGCAACGCCATCGTCATTGGCGCCATGACACGCCATATCGACGTGGCCGGTAACGCCGAAGTGCAGTCCAGCATTCCTGGCTTGGCCGACCTGGCCGCGCACATTGGCGACCGCCAGGTGCGCGCCATGGGCACGCTGGGCGGCTCGGTGGCCAATAACGACCCTTCGGCCTGCTACCCCAGCGCCGTGCTGGGCTTGGGCGCTACGGTGCGCACCAATCAGCGCCAGATTGCGGCGGACGACTTCTTTACCGGCATGTTTGGCACCGCCTTGCATGAGGGCGAACTCATCACCGCCATCAGCTTTCCCATCCCCAAGCGCGCGGTTTACATGAAATTTGTGCAGCCCGCCTCGCGTTTTGCGCTGGTGGGTGTGTTTGTGGCACAAACCGATGGCGGCGTGCGTGTGGCCATCACGGGCGCGGGTCAGTGCGTGTTTCGCCACCATGGCCTCGAGGCTGCGCTCAACCAAAGCTTCACCGTGGCGTCGGCGGCGTCGGTGAAGATTGACGGCTCTGATTTCAACCACGACCTGCACGCATCTAGCGCTTACCGCGCCAACCTGGTCAGCGTGCAAACGCAGCGGGCGGTCGCTAAGCTATTGGGCTAGCACCGGGTGCCTCGGGCGGCTCTGGCCGCTTGACGCCAAGGCTCCGTGTCGGTGCACGCGGGGCCTTTTTTTTGGAAAGAATATGCTCACTTTTTCATCTGTAGACGCACTTATTGGCGCCTTGCGCCAGGCCGGGTATTTTGCCGAGCGGCGCCTGGCCACAGCGGTGTTTCTGGCACTCAAGTTGCAGCGCCCGCTGCTGCTTGAAGGTGAACCCGGCGTCGGCAAAACCGAGCTGGCCAAGGCCCTGGCCACCGCCCTGGGCCGCGCCCTGATCCGCCTGCAGTGCTACGACGGCCTGGAGCAGCGCGAAGCCCTGTACGAATGGAACTACGCCGCGCAGCTGCTGCACATGCGCGCCGCGCAAAGTGGCCCCGGTGGTGAGTTGGAGACGCAGCGCGTGGAGCGCGAGGTCTACCAAGAGCGCTACCTGATCCGCCGCCCCTTGCTCAAGGCCTTGCAGGCGCCTGCACCCGGCGCGGTGCTACTGATTGACGAGGTGGACCGCGCTGACGAGCCCTTCGAGGCCTTTTTGCTCGAATACCTGGGCGAATACCAGGTGAGCGTGCCTGAGATCGGCACCATCAGCGCGCAGTTCAAGCCGGTGACCATCCTCACCAGCAACCGCACCCGCGAACTCAATGCCGCGGTCAACCGCCGCTGCCTCTACCACTGGCTCGACTACCCCGAGCGCGAGCGCGAGCTCGAAATCATCCGCGCCCAGGCGCCAGGGGCCAGTGAGGCGCTGTCCGATCAGGTGGCTACCGTGGTCAACCGCCTGCGCAGCCAGCCTTTTGCCAGCGCTTTCCAGCGGGCCCCGGGCATTGCCGAGAGCGTGGAATGGGCCAAGGCCCTGATTGCCCTGGACACTCTGGTGTTGGACCCTGAGGTGATGAGCGACACCGCCGGCATTTTGTTCAAGCAGCGCGAAGACGTGGCCGCGCTCACGCACGCCCTGGCCACCGACCTGCTGGCGCCGCCCGAGGCGGAAGATTCCAGTACGTAATTCCTGCACCTCATTGCGCTACTTAACTCCCATACCAAGCCCACAACCGCCATGCAACTCGGTGACTCACGCACCGGCAAACTGGCCGACAACCTGGCCGCCTTTGGCCGCAGCCTGCGCCGCGCCGGGGTGCGGGTGGACAGCGCGCGCATCGCCTTGGCGACCCAGGCCGCGCTGGCCGTGGGCCTGGCCGACAAAGACGACCTGAGCGCCGCCCTCGAGGCCGTGCTGGTGAGCCGCGAACAAGACCGCATGGTGTTTCGCGAGCTGTTTGAGGCCTTTTTTCGCAACCCCAACATGGCGCACAAGTTGCTGTCGCAGTTGCTGCCCAGCGCCGAGGGCAAGGCCGAACCCAGCAAACGTCGGCCCCGCGTGCGCGAGGCACTGTCGCCACAACAGGCCTTTGGCAAGCAGGCCGGCCCCAAGCAAGAAGACCAAAAAGTCGACTTTGACGCCGCCATGACCGCTAGCGACGCGCAGCGCCTCAAACACGCAGACTTCAATGCCCTCTCGGCCACCGAATACCGCCTGGTCGAACGCCTGGCGCGCGACATCCGCATGCCGCTGCCCACCTTTGCCTCGCGCCGCAGCCAGCAAGGCGTGCGTGGTGCGGCGCTGCACTGGGCCGGCGTGCTGCGCCAAGGCGTGCGCACCGGGGGCGAACCCATGGTGCTGCCGCGCCTGAGCCCCAAGCGCCAGCCCTTGCCGCTTTTGGTGCTGGTGGACGTGTCGGGCTCCATGGAGCGCTATGCCCGCTTGTTGCTGGCGTTTTTGCACGCGGCCACCCCGCGCCATCCCCGGCGTGATGTGTTTGCCTTTGGCACCCAGCTCACCGACCTGACCCCGGCTTTTCGCCTGGCCGATACCGACGCCATGCTCGCCCAATCCAGTGTGGCGATTGAAGACTTTGCCGGGGG
>CAMDHS010000275.1 GCA_945898115.1 Comamonas sp. lk | reverse complement strand
CCCAGGCTGTGGCCTACCAGCGCGGCTTTTTGCACGCCCAGAGCGTCCAGCAGGGCGATCACGGTGTGGGCGGCTTGTTCTACTGTCTCGGGCGCGTCACCGGCGCTTTTGCAGTGGCCAGGCAGGTCGATGGCCAGCACGTTGTAGCCCTGGTTGGCAAATTAGCGGCTTTGCAGAATCCAGACACTGTGGTCGTTGAGCGCGCCATGGATAAAAACCACGGTGGGGCGTTCGGGCGCAAAAGCCTTGCCCCCGCTATAGGCGTACAAATCGGCGTGGTTGACGGTCATGAACACGTGAGAATCCTTGTGAATCAGCGCAATCAGCCCATTGTGCCTAAATCACAAAAGCGCTTTCTCACTGTGGCGCCTGCGCCATACTGCAAGCCTAAGTAGCGCCGTAGCGCACCCGCAATCCCAAGGACCCACATGCCCGACAACGCCACCGACACCAACGCCAGCCCCGAGCCTGTGGACGCCGTCGTCATCGGCGCGGGTGTGGTGGGTCTGGCGGTGGCGCGCAGTCTGGCGCTGGCCGGGCGCGCGGTGTGGGTGCTGGAGGCGGAAGGCGCCATCGGCACCGGTGTGAGCGCGCGCAACAGCGAGGTGATTCATGCTGGCATTTATTACGCAGCCGGATCTTTAAAGGCGCGCTTGTGCGTGCAGGGCCGCCAGCAGTTGTACGCCTATTGCGCCGAGCGCGGCATTGCGCACCAGCGTTGCGGCAAGCTGATTGTGGCCGGCACACCGGCGCAGGTGGAGCTGCTGCGCACCACCCAAGCCAAAGCGCAGGCCAATGGCGTTGACGACTTGCAGTGGCTCAGCCGCGCGCAGGCGCAGGCCCTGGAGCCCGCGCTGGAATGCCAGGCCGCGCTGCTGTCCCCGAGCACCGGCATTGTGGACAGCCACGCGCTGATGCTGTCTTTGCAGGCAGACATTGAGAACGCCGGTGGCCAAGTGGTGCTCAACGCCCCGGTGGACAGCGTGTCGCTGACCCAAGGCGCAGACGGCCGCCACTGGGTGCGCACACAAGACGGCACCTGCCTGGCCGCGCACACGGTGGTCAACGCCGCAGGCCTGTCCGCGCCAACGCTGGCGCGGCGCATTAAAGGTTTGGCCGCTGACAAGGTGCCCACGCCGTTTTACGCCAAGGGCAGCTATTTCTCGCTGGCGGGTTGCGCACCGTTTAGCCATTTGGTCTACCCGGTGCCCGAGGCGGCTGGCTTGGGCGTGCACCTTACGCTAGACCTAGGCGGCCAGGCCAAGTTTGGGCCCGACGTGGAATGGGTGGATGCGCCCGACGCGTTCACCGTAGACCCGGCGCGGGCAGAGCGCTTTTACGCCGCCGTGCGCCAGTATTGGCCGGGTTTGCCTGATGGTGCCTTGCAAGCCGCGTACGCCGGGATTCGCCCCAAGATCAGCGGGCCCGGTGCCCCGGCGGCTGATTTTTGCGTGCAAGGCCCTAGCGACCACGGCGTGGCCGGGCTGGTAAACCTGTTTGGTATTGAGTCGCCAGGCCTTACCAGCGCGCTGGCGCTGGGCGACTACGTTGCGCAGCGGCTCGAAGCCTGAATCAGGCCAGGCGCCGCGCAGCTGCGTGGGCCTTGTAATAGCCCTCAATTGGCCGCTAGGCCGCTTTTTCAGCCAGCTTGAGCGCGCGCTTGAGGTCGTCCACCAAGTCGTCCGGGTCTTCCAATCCAATGGACAGGCGGATGGTGCCCGGGCCAATGCCCGCGCTTTTGAGCGCTGCGTCGTCCATGCGAAAGTGGGTGGTACTAGCCGGGTGGATCACCAGGCTGCGGCAGTCGCCCACATTGGCCAGGTGGCTGAAGATCTTCAGGCCTTCGATGAACTTTTGCCCCTGGGCACGCGTGCCCTTGATGTCAAAGCTAAACACCGACCCGGCGCCGCGCGGCAGCAGCTTTTTAGCCAGCGCGTGGCTGGGGTGGCTGTCCAACATGGGGTGGCCCACGCGCGACACCATCGGGTGGCTGGCCAAAAACTGCACCACTTTTTCGGTATTGCCCATGTGGCGCGCCATGCGCAGGGGCAGGGTCTCAATGCCTTGCAGGATCAGCCACGCGGTGTGCGGGCTCATGCAGGCGCCAAAGTCGCGCAAGCCTTCGCGCCGCGCGCGCAGCAAAAAGGCGCCCACCGTGCTTTCTTCGCTAAACACCATGTTGTGAAAGCCGGCGTACACCTGGCTGAGTTCGGCAAACTTGCCTGATTTTTCCCAGTCAAATGCGCCGCTGTCCACCACCGCGCCGCCCACCACCGTGCCGTGGCCCGACAAAAACTTGGTGGCTGAGTGGTAAACCAGATCGGCGCCGTGGTCAAAAGGCTTGATCAGCCAGGGCGATGTGAGGGTGGAATCCACCAGCAGCGGCACACCGTTCTCATGCGCCAAGGCGCTGATGGCGCCAATGTCGAGCACATCCAGGCCGGGGTTGCCCACGGTTTCGCCAAAAAACAGCTTGGTGTTGGGGCGCACCGCAGCGGCCCAGGCGTCCAGGTCGTTGGGGTTGACGAAGGTGGTGTCAATGCCAAATCGCTTGAGCGTGTAGTGCAGCAGGTTGTGCGAGCCGCCATACAGCGCGGTAGACGCCACGATGTGCGAGCCCGCACCCATGAGTGTGCAAATCGCCAGGTGAAGCGCGGCCTGGCCGCTGGCGGTGGTGATGGCGCCAATGCCGCCTTCGAGGGCGGACACGCGTTGCTCCAGCACCGCATTGGTCGGGTTGCTGATGCGGCTGTAGACGTGGCCCGCGCGCTCTAAGTTGAAGAGCGAAGCCGCCTGGTCGCTGGACTCGAATACAAAAGAGGTCGTCAGGTGGATCGGCACCGCGCGGGCGCCAGTGGCGTCCGGTGTGGCGCCCGCGTGCAGGGCCAGGGTGTCAAATCCGGGGTCAGCGTAGCCGGTCATAGGGTGTCTCTCCGTTGATATAAGGCGTTTTTCACGGCCCATTGTGGGCTATATTCAAGCGCAGATTGTCACCGGCGCACGCCGCGCCCTTGAACCATCGATAGGAGTCACCATGAAAGTCAGCGATATCTTGCGCGTCAAGGGCGGAACCCTGTTTACCGCCCACCCTAACGAGGCGCTGTCCCACGCGGCGCAGTTGATGGCAGAGCGCGATATTGGCTCGTTGGTGGTGATGGAACACGGCGATTTGGTTGGCATGCTCAGCTTTCGCGAGGTGATCCAGGCGGTAGTTAAGAACGGTGGATCGTTGGGCGTCATGCTGGTGCGCAGCGCCATGGACGACGCGCCCCTGACCTGCACCATGGAAACCGAAATGGACGAGGTGCGCCGCATGATGCTCGACCGCCACGCCCGCTACATGCCGGTCATGGACAAGCGCATGCTCATGGGGGTTATCAGCTTCTACGACGTGGCCAAGGCCGTGGTGGACAGCCAAAATTTCGAAAACAAAATGCTCAAGGCCTACATCCGCGACTGGCCGGGGCAGGACGAGGCTGAGAAAGCCGCCTAACTTTTGCTTTATGGCCCGCGGCTCGGGCCGCTCGCGCCCTCAGGGATAATGCACTCCCATGAGCGGCAACACCTTCGGCACCCTATTCGCAGTCACCAACTTTGGTGAATCCCACGGCCCGGCCATTGGCTGCGTGATTGACGGCTGCCCGCCGGGCATGGACTTGTGCGAGGCCGACATCCAGGCTGACCTGGACCGCCGCCGCCCCGGCACCTCCAAGTTCGTCACCCAGCGCAACGAGCCTGATGCGGTCAAAATATTGAGCGGTGTCTACCAGGGCAAGACCACCGGCACCCCCATTGCCCTGCTGATCGAAAACACCGACCAGCGCAGCAAGGACTACGGCAACATTCTGGAAACCTTTCGCCCAGGCCACGCAGACTACACCTACTTTCAAAAATACGGCCTGCGCGACCCGCGCGGTGGTGGGCGATCCAGCGCACGCCTGACTGCGCCCATGGTGGCGGCGGGCGCGGTAGCTAAGAAGTGGCTCAAAGAGAAGTACGGCACCGAGTTTCGCGGTTGCATGACGCAGATCGGCGAGATTCCCATCGCGTTCGAATCGTGGGAGCAC
>CAMDHS010000274.1 GCA_945898115.1 Comamonas sp. lk | reverse complement strand
TGGTAGTCGTCGGTCATGCCGGCGTACTGCGAGTTGCGCACGATCAAATTGAGTTGGGGTAAAAAGCTTGATTTGGATCGGGTCACGCCCAGTTCAGCCAACTGCACCAACTCTTTGGCCTGGGTAATTTGCGGATGCTCAATCGCTTGTTCATCCACCGCATTGGCCCCTTCTTGCAACAAGGTGGCCGCTACATCGTCAGCTGGGTGGCTTTGCAAATTGCGGTAGGTGGCGCCGGTCAGGGAAAACAGCTTTTGCTGAGCGAGCTGAATGTCGTTTTGCAAAGACTGGTAGCGCGCCATGGCCTGCGCATATTGCACTTGCGCCAAAGACACGTCCATCACGCTGGCGTAGCCCAAGTCAAAGCGGCGCTGTGCGCGCTGCACTTGGCGCTCTAGCGCCTGCGACTCCAGCAGCGCCAGTTTGCGCAGCGCGTTAGACCGCACCAGGCTGCTATAGGCCGCAAACAAGCGCTTGGCCAACTCCAGCTCTCGCACGCCAAGGGTTGCCTGCGCATAGGCCGCCTTGACGGGCTGCTCCTTGAGGCTGGTGTATTTGTCAAAGTCCAGCAAGGGCTGGATGGCCTGGATGGTGGTGCGGTCGCTTTTTTCAAACGCACTGCGCCCCTGCTCCATGTAAAGCGTGGGCAAATAACTCAAACCGGCGCGGCGGGCGTCAAGCTGGCCGAGCTTTTCTTCGGCCTGCGCGTTCAGGTAGCTGCGGTCGTTTTGCAAAGCCAGCTCAAAAGCCCCCAAGAGCTCGGCTGCACCACCCCAGGATGGCGCCAGCGCTGTGGCCAAGGCTACAAGCAGCAGCGGCTTGCGCAATAACTTGAAAGGCTTGCGTGCCATATCAGTTGAGGAAGGACTTGGACAGCTCGTCGCTCAGCGGCTTGAGCAAGTAACTCAAGAAGGGCCGTTCACCGCTTTTGAATATCACGTCCACCGGCATGCCGGGCTGCAAAGCCTTGCCCTGGAGCTTGGCGCCCACATCGTCGCGAATGGCAATGCGCACCAGGTAAAAGTCGGCGCGCATGCTGTCGGGGCGCGATTCGACCACCTTGTCTGAGGCGACTTTGTCCGCGCCCACCAGCGTCACCTCGCCCAACACCACGGGCGTGGTGCGCGGGTCAAAGGCCATAAAGCGCAGATCGGCCGGCATGCCGACCGTGATCTTGCCAATCAAATGCGTGGGCACCTTGGCCTCCACAATGTATTCCAGCGATTTGGGCACGATGTCCATCAGCATCTGCGCGGGTGTCACCACTCCGCCCAGGGTGTTGACCCGCAAATTAGAAACAATGCCGTCCACCGGCGAGCGCACGTCGTACTGCGCGCGGTCAAACGACAAAGACTGCACCTTGGCTTGTATGCCTTCTTTCAGGCCCAAAATCTCGGACAAATCCGAGTCAATCTTGGACAAGCGGGCGTTCACCAATTGCGACAGCTCGCCTTCTTGGCGCAAGGCCTCACGCTCCATGTTGTTGGCGTCCATCTTGGGCAAAAGCCCTTCTTTGGCCATGGCCTGCGCGTTTTTCACGTCCGCCATCAGCAGTTGAAGCTGTGCCTTCTTGGTGCGCAAAGAGGTTTGGTATTCGTCCCGGCGCGCCTCAAACAGCTTTCCCTGCACGCGCTTGGCCTCGATCATGCGCGGGTCGGAGCCCATGCGCTCCACGGCACTGGGCCACTGGATGGCTGGTAGCTCGGAGCGCTCGCTGCGCAACCGGCTCTCGCTGGCCATCAGGTTGATGAGCTGCAAGGTCGATGTGGCCAGGTTGGCGTCCGAACTTAAGGGGTTGAGCTGCACCAGCAACTCGCCCTCGCGCACGGCTTGGCCTTCGGTCACCAAAATCTTGCTCACCACGCCGCCCAGCGTGTGCTGCACCGACTTGCGGTTGCCCAGGGTGGTTACCGAGCCTTCGACCGAGGCGCCTTCGTCAATGGGCGCCTTTACGCTCCACACGGCAAATACGATGAAGAACAACAATACGCCCCAGTTCATGACCGAACCCAGGCGAATGGCCTCGGACACCGGCGGCGTCAGGTCGCGCTTGGTGAGGTCTTGGGGGCGGTAGGCGTTAAGGAAGCGGTCGATCATGCTGCAGCTACCTTGTTGCGTTGTGACCATTCAATGACTTCGGTCGTCGGGCCAAACTTCACCATGCGCCCGGCCTGCAAGACCATTAAATTGTGGGCCAACGACACCAGTGCCGGGCGGTGCGTAATGGCCACAATGGTGGTGCCCAGGGCGCTCAAGTCCCGAATCAGCTTGCCCAGCAAGTGCTCGCCGCTCTCGTCGAGCGCGCTATTGGGCTCGTCCAAAACCAGCAGTTTGGGTGTGTTGTAAATGGCGCGGGCAATGGCCAAGCGCTGCTTTTGGCCGCCTGACATCATGAAAGTGCTGCCATCGCGCAACGGCGTGTTGTAGCCCTGGGGAAAGTTCAAAATCACCTCGTGCATGCCCACGCGCTGCGCGGCTAAAACGACTTGTTCGGCGTCCACCGTTCCCAGGCGGGCAATGTTTTGCGCCACCGTGCCGTCAAAAAAGCCAAAGTCTTGGGCCACGTAGCCCACATGGGGCCCCACCTCGTCGCGGTCCCAGCTTGACATTTCTACCCCGTCCAAGCGCACCGAGCCCGTGGCTGGTGCCCAAATGCCCAGCAGCCCGCGCGCCAAAGACGATTTGCCGCAGCCCATCGAGCCCACAATCACGGTGACGCTGCCCGGGGCTAGCACGGCGCTCACGCCTTCAACCACGGCAGACTTGTGGCCCGGCGGGATCAGGCTCAGGTTTTCCATCACCAACTGACCGTTGGGCGCGGGCAAAGCCATGCCCTTGGACTGGGCGCGGTATTCCACCAACAAGCTGTTAAGCCGGTGAAAGGCCTGGCGCGCGCCGATGATGGCCTTCCAGTGGCCCAAAATCTTTTGGATAGGGGCGATGGCCTTGGTAATCAACATGGACGCGGCAAACACCATGCTGGCAGAAATAAGGTCATTGATCGCAAGCCAGGCGCCCAAACCCAGCGCAAATGAGGGCAGCACTTTTTGCAGCAAACCCAAAAAGCTACCAATGCCGCCGGCAGATTCGGAAGCCGAGGTTTGAAGCTCCAGGTATTTTTTGTGCGACTCGTACCAGAGCTTGCGCGCGGCAGATTCCATGCCCATGGCATAGCTGCTTTCCACATTGCGCAAAAACTGGCTGGCGGTGCGGTTGGTGGCGGCAAACTGGTCGTTGGCAGCCATGATGACAGACGAACTCAAGCGCTGCTGCAAATAGGTGGTGATCAACATCACCAAAATAGCCGCCAAGGTAAAAAACGCCAAGGTTGGATGCATGAGAAAACCAATGCCCACATACACAAAAGCAATGGGCATCTCCATCAGGGCAAGCGCCGGGCCAGCGGACACAAACTGCTTAAACGATAGCAAATCGCCCAAGAGTTGGTGGATATTTATATCCTGTCGGCGCAATTGGCTGCGGTAGGCCGCGTCAAATACATCAGGCGCCAATTCCCAATCCAGCTTGAGCGCTAGGCGAATCAGCACCTGCGCGCGCAGCCATTCCAGCAAACTGCTAAAAAGAAACACCAGCACCATCACCGCAGTAATGGACACCAGCGTCACAAAACTGCGGCTGCTCATCACCCGGTCATAGGTATTAAGCATATAAAGAATCGGCGTGATTGCGGCTATCTCAATCACAAAGGTCAGTATAAAACTGGCCCACAAGACCCGCGCCTGTGTGAAGAGCACCACACCGACCGGGCTTTTAAAGAATGGAATCATCAAGCATCACTAATATTTTTGTCGATCGAAAATGCGAAAGGTCACTGGCCCTTAAAGGGAACCAGTGACCTCGGGGTTATAGCAGACGATTAGCTTGAACCAGAGCCAGAACCGCTACCTGAACCCGAACCCGAGCCGGAACCTGTGCCCGAACCGGAACCTGAACCTGAACCGGAACCCGAGCCAGAACCGATATCGACCGTGCCAATCAAAGTCACCCAACGGGCGTTTTCGTTGACCGTATTGACATAACTATCACCGCCACCCAACGCTGCGTTCAT
>CAMDHS010000273.1 GCA_945898115.1 Comamonas sp. lk | reverse complement strand
TCGGTCGGTAGGGGTTTGCATGGGCAGAGCATACAGCCGCAGGCTTGAAACAGCAGTCGGCAGGGCGTTCTAGGAAACTCCGACCCCCACCGGCGGCCCCGAAAACCACGGACCAAGCCCGGTTTGTTGCATGGGTGCAACGGAATGAGGCCAAAAACCCCAGAAATTCAGGCTTTTCTTTGCCATATCACCGTCGGTCTGGTGCAATGGCCTCAGCTTCTTAAACGGAGGTTGGTGCTGAAGTTCAAATAAATGGAATCAGCATCCTTTGATTAACTTTGGAGAATTTTTAAATGAAAAAGACCCTTATTGCATTGGCTGCTGTGGCATCCTTGGCTACTTCTGGCGCTGCTTTTGCTCAAGCGACTATATCTGGATTCATGGCTGCTGGTTATCAGACTTACACCTCTGGTGGCGCTGCAACTTCGTCCATGGGCGGCTTCGGTGTTGATACGGCTGAGCTGTACATCACTGCAAAAGAAGACATGGGCGGCGGCATGACTGCTGGCGGTACCATGGGTATTGGTGGTTTGGAGCGCGCAGGTGGTGCAAGCACAACGGCATCGGCAGCGGTTGGCGGTAACAGTGCGTACGGTACCTACGGTACCAACTACAGCATGTACGTTCAAAGCGCGGCAGGTAAGTTGACCCTTGGTTCAACCAAGTCTGGCGACTACATTTCTGGTGGCCTGGCCAGTTCTGGCATGATGTACTACGACATGGGTGACTACGGAAACTTCGGTGCACGCAGCCGTCGTGACTTCATGAACTTTGAAACCAAAGTGGGTCCGATTGCTCTGCTCCTGTCGCATCAAGAAGCTGGCAACCAAGTTGGTGTTATCAACGGTGCTGAAGGCGCAACTGGACAGCGCATTAGCATCATTTCGGGAACCTATGTTGAAGGCAAACTGAAGGCTAACTCTCAGTACTTCACGTATGACAACCAAAAAACAGGCAACACCTCCGCTGCCAATGTGTTCCGCTTGTCTGGTAACTACAACTTGGGCATGGCAACTGTAGGCGCTGGCCTGCAAAAAGCTACCTATGACAGCAGCGCAACTGGAACCAACTACGGTTATTCCATAGCTGTGCCAATGGGCGCTATGACCTTGGGTGCAATGATTGGTTCTCGCGTTACCGAAGGTTTCGCAACTGCAGCAGCAAACGCGACATTGTCCAGCTACAGCTTGAATGCAAGCTATGCACTGAGCAAGCGCACGGGCGTGACCGGTCAGTACAACAACTGGGACGTGCTTGGTTCAACAAACAAGGGCAGCATGGGCTTGTTGTTGTTGACCCACTCGTTCTAATTCCCGCGCTGGCCTAGTGCCAGTGTAAGAATTTGAATGTGCAAAAGCCCCCAGGTGGAAACGCCTGGGGGCTTTTTAACGTCTTAGGGCCAGGCTGTGGGTTCAGAGGCTGCAATATCTCCATTTTTATCTTTTTGAGGCGCCGATAAGGTCTGACAATCCCGCCATGCAACTGGTCTGGGACGAAACCAAACGACAAAAGACACTCACCGAGCGGGAGCCTGGAAGGTGGGCGTCAGCCCGGTAAGCGCGGCGGTGGGGCGCGTGGCTTTCCGCGTAGCGCTGAAAAAGCAAAAAAATCAACATAACCCTGGACCCGGATGTGCTGGCCTGGTACCGCAGCCAGGCCGGCGGCAGGGGCTACCAGACCCTGATCAACGCCACCCTGCGTCAAGTGCTGCGCGAAGTGATTCGGGAAGAACTGCATCTGCATTGACGGTGGCGCTGCGCCCGAAGGCCCGCAGGTTCAGCCCTGAACTACCAGACGCCCATTCACCTATTTGTGAAGCAAACCCGCCACGAAGGTTTGGTGAGAGGTGCCTTTTTCCATCGCGCAGGCCCACAGACGTTTAAGGTTTTTGGAGGAAATCCGGATGTTTAGCACGCCCTAAACCCGCTCCACCACCACCGCAATCCCCTGTCCCACACCAATGCACATGGTGCACAGCGCGTAGCGCCCGCCCGTGCGGTGCAGCTGGTTGATGGCGGTGGTTACCAGGCGGGCGCCGCTGGCGCCCAAGGGGTGGCCCAGGGCGATGGCGCCGCCGTTGGGGTTGACGCGGGCGTCGTCGTCGGCCAGACCTAAGTCGCGCATTACGGCTAGGCCTTGGGCGGCAAAGGCTTCGTTGAGTTCGATCACGTCCATTTGCGCCAGCGTCAGGCCGGTTTGTGCCAGCACCTTGCGCGTGGCCGGGGCCGGGCCAAAGCCCATGATGCGTGGCGCCAGGCCCGCTGTGGCCATGCCAACCACGCGGGCGCGCGGGGTCAAGCCGTATTGGGTGATGGCGGTGTTGCTGGCCAGCAGCAGCGCGCAAGCGCCGTCGTTCACGCCTGATGCGTTGCCAGCGGTCACGCTGCCGCCCGGGGTGACGATGCCTTTGAGTTTGGCCAGGGCGTCCAGCGTGGTGCTGCGCGGGTGCTCGTCTTGCGTAACCAGCAGCGGGTCGCCCTTGCGCTGGGCAATCGACACCGGGGTGATTTCGGCGTCAAAGCTGCCGTCTTGCTGAGCGCGCAGCGCATTGGTTTGCGAGCGCAGCGCCATACGGTCTTGGGCTTCGCGCTCAATGCCAAACTGCTGCGCCACGTTCTCGGCGGTCTCGGGCATCGAATCGACGCCGTACTGCGCTTTCATGAGCGGGTTGACAAAGCGCCAGCCGATGGTGGTGTCGTACACCGTGTTGCTGCGGCTAAAGGCCGCGTCCGCCTTGGGCATGACAAAAGGCGCGCGGCTCATGCTTTCTACGCCGCCGGCAATCATCAGGTGTGCTTCGCCGCTCTTGATGGCGCGCGCCGCGCTGCCCACCGCGTCCAGGCTAGAGCCGCACAGGCGGTTGATGGTGGCGCCGGGCACTTCTTGTGGCAGGCCCGCCAAGAGCGCGGCCATGCGGGCCACGTTGCGGTTGTCTTCACCGGCCTGGTTGGCGCAGCCCAGCAGCACGTCGTCGATGGCCGCCCAGCCCACCTGCGGGTTGCGCGCCATCAGCGCACGGATGGGAATAGCTGCCAGGTCGTCCGCGCGCACCGACGACAAAGCGCCGCCGTAGCGGCCAAAAGGGGTGCGAATCGCGTCGCAGATATACGCGTGGTTTGTTGCGGCGTGGTTCATGGCAAAACGGCTTTCTTCCAATGTTCTTCAAATAGGGGGCAGGGCGCGCACGCCCCGGCAATATTAGGCGCTGCCCAATGCGGCGCAGGCCTGCTGGCGCAGCCAGGGGCTCACACGGTAGCGCTCGCCCCGGTACTCGGCGTCCAGTGCGTTCAGCACGTTGATGACGCCCTGGGCGCTCCAAGCGGCCAGCCAGTCAAAGGGTCCGGCGGGGTAGTTGACGCCGAGCTTCATGGCCTGGTTGGCGCCCTCGGCCGTGCACACGCCTTGTTGCACCGCGTCTGCGGCCTCATTGATCAGCATGGCCACGGTGCGGGCCACCACCAGCGCGCTTTGGTCCGCCACTTGCTGCGGCTGGTAGCCCAGCGCGCTGAGCCAGGCTTGCGCCTCGGTGGCGCAGGCGGCGCTGGCGCGCACGGATGGTGCCCAGGCCAGCACGCGCGAGACCTCGGGGGCAAATGCCAGGTCAAACACGGCCACGTTGGCGCCCAGGCTGGACGCGGTGCGGCCATCGGTCTGGCGCAGTTGCAGCGTAGGGGTGGACAGGCCGGTCCAGTCGCTGTTGGGTTCAACGCTAAACGCCACGCCGGCCGCCGTCAAATGCTTGCTCCAAGCGTCCATGCGCGCGCCGCTGCCGTGCAGTTGCACGCTGCTGCGCGCGGGCGCCTCGGCAGTTTGCACAGCTGCCAACTGCGGCTTGGCCGCGCCTTCGGCGTAGTCGTACATGCCGCGCCCGGACTTGCGCCCCAGCAGGCCGCCGTCCACCAGCTCGCGCTGCAAGAGCGAAGGCACGTAGCGCTTGTCAAAAAAGTTGGCCTGGTAGACCGACTGCGTCACTGCAAAATTGGTGTCATGGCCGATCAGGTCCATCAGCTCGCAGGGGCCCATGCGAAAGCCGATGGCCTTCAGGCAAGCGTCCAGCACCACGGGGCTGGTGCATT
>CAMDHS010000272.1 GCA_945898115.1 Comamonas sp. lk | reverse complement strand
CAGTAATCGGCCGGTTGCCATTCACCAAGTCGCTGATACGGCTGGGTGATACATCAATGTCTGCGGCAAGCTGACGGGCGGAGATGCCCATCGGCTTCATGAAGTCTTCCAGCAAGATTTCGCCGGGGTGAATTTCGTCAAGTAGTTCGGTCATAGTTAACTCCTAGTGGTAGTCCACGATTTCGACTTGGAAGGCGCCGTCGTCATGCCACACAAAACAGATGCGCCATTGGTCGTTGACCCGGATGCTGTGCTGCCCCCGGCGGTCGCCCTTTAGCGCTTCAAGCTGGTTCCCCGGAGGAACTCTCAAACTGGCCAAGTCAGTAGCGGCATGCAGTTGCAAGAGCTTTCGCCGTGCCACCCTTTCCATGTTCCGGAACCGGGGCACGGCTTTGCTTGCGAACAGCGCCTCGGTCTCGACACATAAAAATGAATGGATCATGCGCGAATTGTGATCTGCGGCACGGAATCTGTCAAGCGGGCCGGGGCTTGTGGGTGATTCCGCCCCCGCCCCCTACACTCCCCCCATGAACCGCAACCTCTGGCTCCTCGCCCTTTGCCAAGGCCTTCTTTTAACCAACAACATTGCTTTCATTGCCATCAACGGCCTGGTTGGCCTGCGGCTGGCACCGGTGGGGTGGATGGCCACGCTGCCGGTAATGGGCTATGTGGTGGGTGCGGCGCTCAGCACGCCGCTGGTGGCTTATAGCCAGGGGCGCTGGGGGCGTAAGGTGGCGTTTCAGTCGGGTTTGCTGGTGGCGCTTTTGTCGGCCTTGCTGGCGGCGTGGGCGATTTTTGAGCAGCAGTTTTGGTGGCTGGTGGCGGCCACCGTGGTAGCGGGTTACTACAGCGCAAACGGCCAGTTGTACCGCTTTGCCGCCGCCGAGCTGGCGCTGCCCGCTGCGCGCGAACGGGCGGTGTCGCTGGTGCTGGCCGGCGGTTTGCTGGGCGCCATCGTCGGGCCCAACCTGGCGGCGCGCTCGCGCAGCTTGCTTGAAGTGCCTTTTGCCGGGGCCTACCTGGCGTTGGCGGTGGTGGCGCTTTTGTCCATGGTGCTCATGGCCTTTATTACCTTTGCACCCGAGCCACCCAAACCGGCCGCCGGCAGCACCGCGCGCGGGGGCCGCAGCGCCCTGCAAATGCTGCGCGAGCCGGTGTTCATGGTGGCCTGCATGGCTGCGGCCCTGGGCTATGGCGTGATGAACCTGCTGATGGCCGCCACGCCGCTGGCCATGCAGCAGTGCGGCCTGAGCTTTGAGAACACGGCCATCGTGCTGGAATGGCACGTGATTGGCATGTTTGCGCCGGGCTTTTTTACCGGCAACCTGATTCGCCGCTTTGGCGCCTTGCCGGTGATGGGTGTGGGCGTGCTGCTCAATGCGCTGTGCATCGGCGTGGCGCTCACCGGCCAAGAGCTGCACCAGTTCACCGTGGCACTTTTTTTGCTGGGCGTGGGTTGGAACTTTTTGTTCACCGGCGGCACCAGTCTGTCTTTGACTGCCTATGCGCCCGAAGAAAAAGACCGGGCGCAGGCTGTCATCAACTTTGCGGTGTTTGCGGTGATGGCCTTCACCTCCTTTGCGTCGGGCGCGCTAGTCACCACGCAGGGCTGGAACCTGCTCAACGCCGGCTCCATGGTGCCAGTGGTGCTGACCGGGGCCCTGCTTTGGTGGCTGCACCGCCAGCGTCGCACCGTGGCGGCCTGAGCGGCTTCACAGCCGCCGCCCGCCAGCGTGCCAATAAGTGGCGTGGGGCCAAATAGCCCGCCTTACAATGCCCGGCTGACCAGAGTCGGCCCCCCATGGTGGGCGTGCTGCCCTCGGCGGCACATTTTTAATACATTTCCGGGAGTTCTTACGTGTTCATTTCCTCTGCCTTTGCCCAATCCGCCCCAGCCGCTGCCGCCGGGGGTGACCTGCAGTCCACACTGATGAGCATGCTGCCACTTGTGCTGATGTTTGTGGTGCTGTATTTCGTGATGATCCGCCCCCAGATGAAAAAGCAAAAAGAGCACAAGTCCATGATCGACGCGCTGGCCAAGGGTGACGAAGTCGTGACCGTTGGCGGCCTCTTGGGCAAAGTCAGCAAAATGGGTGAAAGCCACCTGGGCCTGGAAGTGAGCAACGGAGTTGAAATTCAGGTGCAGCGCAGCGCCGTGGTGCAAGTGCTGCCCAAGGGCTCCATCAAATAAGCGCCCTGCGCTTTTCATTCTCCTGCGCCTAGTGCGCATTCTTCTGACCGTCCGAGCCGCCCGCCCATGAACCGTTATGCCCTGTGGAAGTACGTAATCCTGGCGATCGCCATTCTTGTGGGCGGCTTGTACGCCTTGCCCAATGTCTTTGGCGAGGCCCCTGCGGTGCAGGTGTCGGTGGCCAAAACTTCTATGACACTGGACTTGGGGACCGTGACCCGGGTGGAAGAGGCCCTCAAGGCCGCCGACCTGAGCGCTGACGCGGTCAGCCTGGACGGCAACTCGATCAAGGCGCGCTTTGCTAACACCGACGCCCAGCTCAAGGCCAAAGACGCAATCCAAAAAGCCCTGAACCCAGACGCCAATGAGCCTGGCTTTGTGGTGGCGCTCAACCTCTTGTCGCGCTCGCCAGCCTGGCTGACGGCCTTGCACGCCTCGCCCATGTATTTGGGCCTGGACTTGCGCGGCGGAGTGCACTTTATGTTGCAAGTCGATATGCAGGCGGCGCTGAGCAAAAAGGCCGAGTCGCTGGCGGGTGACCTGCGCAGCGTGTTCCGCGAGAAAAACGTGCGCCACGGCGGCATCAGCCGCAACGGCCAGACCGTCGAGGTCCGCTTTCGTGACGCCGACATGGCCGAAGCTGGCAAGCGCTTGATACAAGAGCAGTTTCCAGACCTGGCCACCGTGCTCACGCCCGAGGCGGGTGAGTTCAAGCTGGTTGCTACCTTGCTGCCGGCATCGGCGCGCAAAGTGCAAGAGCAGGCGCTCAAGCAAAACATCACCACCTTGCACAACCGCATCAACGAGCTCGGCGTGGCCGAACCGGTGATTCAGCAGCAAGGCCTGGACCGCATCGTGGTGCAACTGCCTGGCGTGCAAGACACGGCCAAGGCCAAAGACATTTTGGGTCGCACTGCCACCCTTGAAATCCGCATGGTCGATGAAGGCGCCGACGCGCGCGCCGCCGAAGCGGGCAGCGGCCCCGTGCCCTTTGGCTCAGAGCGCTTTTTAGAGCGCAACGGCCAGCCGGTGGTGGTCAAAAAACAAGTGATATTGACCGGCGAAAACCTGACCGACGCCCAACCCGGCTTTGACAGCCAGACCCAAGAAGCCGCCGTGCACCTTACGCTCGACGCCAAGGGCGCGCGCATCTTTCGCGACATCACGCGCGAGAGCATTGGCAAGCGCATGGCGATTTTGATCTTTGAAAAAGGCAAGGGTGAGGTCGTGACCGCGCCGGTGATCCGCTCAGAAATCGGTGGCGGCCGGGTACAAATCTCGGGCCGCATGACCACCATGGAAGCAGCCGATACCGCGCTGCTGCTGCGCGCAGGCTCCCTGGCCGCACCCATGGAAATCATTGAAGAGCGCACCATCGGCCCGTCCCTGGGCGCCGAGAACATCGCCAAGGGCTTTAACAGCGTGATCTGGGGCTTTGCTGCAGTGGCCGCCTTTATGTGCGTGTATTACCTGCTGTTTGGCGTGATTTCAAGCGTTGCATTGGCCCTTAACCTGCTGCTGTTGGTGGCGGTCTTGTCCATGTTGCAAGCCACACTCACCTTGCCCGGCATGGCCGCCATGGCGCTGGTCTTGGGCATGGCGATTGACGCCAACGTGTTGATCAACGAGCGCGTGCGCGAAGAGCTGCGCGGCGGCGCCTCGCCCCAGGCCGCCATCCACGCCGGTTACGACCGCGCCTGGGCCACCATCATTGACTCCAACGTCACCACCTTGATTGCAGGCCTGGCGCTGCTGGCCTTTGGCTCCGGCCCGGTGCGTGGCTTTGCCGTGGTGCATTGCCTGGGGATTTTGACTAGCATGTTCTCGGGCGTGTTTTTCTCGCGCGGCGTGGTCAACCTTTGGTATGGCCGCCAAAAGAAACTCAAGAGCGTGTCGAGTGGCACCGTCTGGCGCCCGGACGGCGC
>CAMDHS010000271.1 GCA_945898115.1 Comamonas sp. lk | reverse complement strand
ACGCGCTGGCCGGCGCTGCGGATCACGGCTACCGCATACTGGCGCATGGTGGTCTTGTGGCCATAGCTGCGGGTCGAGGCTTTGAGCAGCGCGCCGCCCCAAAAGAAGGGAACCGCCGACCGGTCGCCATCTGCCAGGCTCGCGCTGGCATAGGCCTGGTCCAGGGTGGCTCGGGGCAGGCGCAGCACGGTTTCGAGCAAGTTGGCGGGCACGCCGATGGTGAGTGTGCCCATGCGCAACATCACCACCTGGGTGACTGCGGTAGTCAGTGGAAAGACCACCTTGAAGCCGGTGCCCACACCGGGCTGCGAATGGGTTTCTATGCGCCCGCCTATGGTGCTCACCTCGGACAAGACCACATCCAGGCCAATGCCCCGACCGGCCAATTCGGTGATCTCGTCGGCCGTGGAAAAGCCGGGGACAAAGAGCAACTGGGCCGCCTCATCCAGGCTGAGCGCTTGGTCAGGGCCCAGCAAGCCTGAGGCCTGCGCAAGCGCTCGGATTTTGTCGATCTGCAAGCCGCCACCGTCGTCCGCAAAGGTGACGGAGACATCGCTGCCGTCTTGCAGCACGCTAATGGACAGGGCGCCGACCGCGGGCTTGCCCGCCGCCAGGCGCACGGCTGCGGGCTCGATCCCGTGCGCCACCGCATTGCGCAGGAGGTGCTCAAACGCAGGCGTCATGCGCTCGAGCACGCCCCGGTCGATTTCGATGCTGCCGCCCACGATGTCCAGGCGGACTTGTTTGCCCGCGCCCTTGGCGGCCTGGCGCACCACCGCATAAAGCCGGTCTGACAGGGAC
The DNA here is from genome assembly GCA_945898115.1 of Comamonas sp. lk. Taxonomy (GTDB): domain Bacteria; phylum Pseudomonadota; class Gammaproteobacteria; order Burkholderiales; family Burkholderiaceae_C; genus Allorhodoferax. Next base: position 3,320 of record CAMDHS010000271.1, on the reverse strand, counting down.
TCAAACTCCAGCAACCGCATGCGCAGCAAATCGTACGTGAGTTGCTTGGCACGCCGCCCCTGGATGAGCAAGTCCTCTTGAGCGCCATCGACCGAGCTTTGCAAGCTGCGCTGCATGGTTTCCACGTCACCGACCGACTCCGCCATCATGCGCGCGAGTTCTTGCGCCCGCGTAAAGCGGTCTAATTCCAGCGGGTCAAAGGCGGCATGGGCGTCTTGGGGCTGTGTGAGCCCTGACTGCATTTGCAGCTCAAGCTGCAATTCCATATCACGTAACTGCTGGCGCAGGCGCTCAAGACTGCGCCCCAGGTCGCCCAGCGCGCTGCGCATTTGGGTGACGTGGCCGTCGGCGCGTGCGCGGCTGATCATCACCTCGCCGGCCTGGTCGATCAGGCGGTCCAGGGTCTGGGTGCGCACCCGCACCAGTTGTTTGTACGAGGCCCGGGGAATCGACACTGTGGCGGCGGCCATAGCCGGTGCGCTACCGCCCTTTGGCAGCGGCGCTAGTGAGCTTGAAGGCCCTGCAAAATCCGCACTGGGCACGAGCGTATCGGCCTCGCCAAGCGCAGCCAGATCGGCCAAAGCATCAAACTGGGCCTTGAGCTGCTCGAACTCCTGCAGACAAGGCTCTAGGGCAGCTGACATTGGCCCAAATGCCAGATCCAGACCCTCTACCGTGGTCTCCATGCGGTGGGCGAGCTCTCCCAGTCGCAGCCCACCGGCCAGGCGGGCGCTACCTTTAAGGGTATGCAAGACCCGCAGCACCTGGGCGCGAAACTGCGGTTGGTCTGGCTCTTGTGCCCAATGCTGCAAACTGCTGCCGAGCAGGGACAGCAATTCGGCGCCCTCTTCCAGGAATATCGGCAGCAATTCCCCGTCCAGTGCGTCTTGGGCTTCGAACTCCGAGCTCCAGTCGCTGGCACGAGCGGACGACGCGACAAGGCCCAAGGGCACCACTGGCTCGGGGCCAGGCAAGGCGAGCGCAACTGGCGCATCGAACTCTGGAGGTCTTTGTGGCACTGACGGCGCTGACGGCAGATTGAACCGCTCGGCGGTGGCAAGGGCCGACACTTCGGCGCTTGAGACGTCTTCGTGCGAGACGTCGCCCTGAACCACCACGCTGCGCGCATAGACCAGGTTCGCCAGAGACTGCAAAATAGCGGGGCTGGGTTCGACCAGGGTGCCGATGGAAAAACCTGCCAGCAAGCGTGTGGTTTCGTGGGCTGCATCGCACAGCACCGATTTGTAGGGGTCGCTGCACAAGCTGTGTAATTCGATATGGCCCAAGGCCTGCTCCAGCGCCCGCGCCAGCTCCCACAGACCGTTAAAGCCCACTGCGGCGGCGCTTCCCTGCAGCGAATGTGCCAAGGCCGCTGCACCATGGGGCACTGTTTGCTCGCTTGGGACGTCCCACTGCGCGAGTTCAGTCTGGAGCCGCTGCGCCCAGCTTTGGGCTTCCTCAAGAAAAACCTCGAAAAAGTCGGCGCTCAGCCGCAGATGTCCCACCACGACCTCGGGCTGGGCCGGGGCCTGCACCGCCGCGCTGGAATCGGCTGCCGACTGGTAAATGCTGGGGTTTGGTGGCGCCTGCGTTTGGGCAGCGACTGGCTCATCCCCTGGTGCTTGCAGCATGCCCAAGGCGCCAAGCTCGCTCTGGAGCGAAGCGCCCGACAGCGACTCATATTGATTGAGAAGTCGCAGACTGTCGGCGCAGCGGCGAAATGCATGGGCGCCCAAAGGCGGGGTTTGGTCCAGCGTGACCGCCTCAATCCACTGACCCATCGCCCGCACTGCGTCTTTGCAAAGCGCCACCAGGGCGTCGCTTGCGGGCTGCTGCTCGGCCAGACTGGCGTTGAGCAGCTGCTCGAAAGCCCAGGCGGCCTCACCCAAATCATGCAGATCCACCATGCGCGCGCTGCCCTTGAGCGTATGAAACGCGCGGCGCAGCGTTGCCTGCGCCGCATGGTTACCAGGCTCCGAGGTCAATGCGTCCAGCGCCTGCATTCCGTCCTGAAGCACTTCGCGCGCCTCGGCCAGGAATATGGCGCGGATCTCGCTGTCGCCGTCGTCATCTGCAGCGTCGAACGCCAATGCAAAACCAACCGAATTGACTGAGGTGGCGGCGCCAATAGGGTCTGGTAGCAAAGCCCAAGGCACTTCTTGCGCCTCTTGGGCATCCGCTGCAGTGGTCTGCGTATCCGACCCCTGTGCGCCTTGCGCAAGCGAACTCTCGCGGCCCATGCGCGGCTTGAACTCACCCAGTTCCTCGTCGAACACAAACAAGTCTTTGGCCAAGACGGGCTGGTAGGCCAGCATGTCGATCAACAACCCCATGGCGCTCAGGCTGCTGACGAGTTGCGAGACAAGCGCGTTGGAAGACTGGAGCGGCCCTGTGGCCGAAGCAAGCAGCCGCTCAACGCTGGCACGCATGCGCAGTGCCGCCAAGGCCGCATGGTCCAGGCCGAGCACGGAAAACACGCCCCGCATCTGCCCCAGGCCCGCAGGGATGGCTTGCAGAACCCCCGTATCCGCAGGATTTCGAACATAGCTGTCCAGTGACTTTTCGATTTCAGCGAGCGACAGGCGCAGCTCCGCTACCACCGAACCCATGGTTTTGCGGTGGCTCACGCGGCGGTACAGCTCTTCCATCCAGCCCTCGATGGGCTCGGGTGCGCCGCCTGTGCAGGCCTGCTGCAGCCGCGCCGCCAAGCGCGCGCTGCGCTGTTCCATCGCGGGGCTTGCAAAGTCCAGGTCCGCAAAGACCGCTTCAAGGTACAGCAGGGCGGTCGCCACTTCCATTGCCACGGCGGGGTTGGGCGTTGCGCCCGTACGGGCAGTCGCCTGGGCCGCTGCGCCCAGTGCAGCGACCAAGGCCAGGTTGTCCGGGTGCAGTTTGGCGACGCCCTGGGCCACCTGTGCAAACTGCTCTGTAACCGCTCCAAAGTGACCCAGGTCACCGCCAGCCAACGCTGACCAACTTTCGGCAGCGCCAGCGATGTTCTTGCGCACCAGGTTCAGCTGCACCGGATCAAACCTGCCAAACGGGGACGCCTCGTAGTCGATACCCTGGTGACCGTCCAGGCCATAGGCACTGCGCACCGCCTGCAGCAGGGGTGCATTCGCCTCAGGGGGTGGATTGGCCAGAGCGCAAAAGAACATCAAATCCTGCACAGCCGCCTCAAGCGACGCTGCCTGGCCGGTGGCCATCAGCGCATATTGCGCCATGATTTTTGCCGCGCTGCGCCGCACATAAACGTCGTCGGGCAGGCAAGCCAAGGCGATGGCTTCAAAGAAGCCGGCGGCCATGGCCCAATAACTGCG
>CAMDHS010000270.1 GCA_945898115.1 Comamonas sp. lk | reverse complement strand
GTGTTTGCCGCCGGGGTGGCTATTGCGGTGCTGGCCGGCATGGTGGCCGCGCCCGTGTCTTCGGTCTATCCGGGCATGGGCAGCACGGTGCTGATTATTTGCTTTGTGGTGGTGGTGATTGGCGGCATTGGTTCGATTCGCGGGGCGCTGTTTGCCTCGCTGCTCATTGGTTTTGTGGACACCTTTGGCAAGGTCATGCTGCCCTCGGTGGCTGGCGTGCTGGTGTATGTGTTGATGGCGCTCATCTTGCTGTGGAAGCCCGATGGACTGTTCAAAGCGGGCTAAGCGCCAAAAGGTTGGTTGATGAATTATTCAAAATTTGTGTTTGTCGCCGCCGCCTTTGTGGCGCTGGCGGCGTTTCCGGCGGTATCGGGCCAGTATGGGCTGGACCTGGCGACCAAGATCATGGTGTTTGCCATTTTTGCGCTCAGCCTGGAGTTGCTGGTGGGCACCACCGGCTTAGTGTGCTTTGGCCAGGCCGCGTTTTTAGGCATAGGCGCGTATTCCACGGTGCTGCTGTCGCCGCCCGACCAAGCGGGCAGCGTGCTGTGGCTCCTGCCTGCGGCCATGCTGCTGGCCGGGGGCTATGCGTTGGCGGTGGGGGCGCTCTCGCTGCGCACCAAAGGCGTGTACTTCATCATGGTCACGCTGGCGTTTGCGCAAATGGCCTATTACGTGGTGCACGACACGCCCCTGGGCGGCGGCACCGACGGCATTTACCTCTTGATGAAACCCGGCGTGGGTGACTGGCTGGACCTGGACAAACCGCTGGCGCTGTACCGCTTTACCCTGGCCTGTTTGCTGGCCACCTTTGCGTTTTTGGCGCTGCTGGGGCGTTCGCGCTTTGGCCGGGCGCTGGCAGGCATCCGCGTTAACGAACAGCGCATGCGCGCCACCGGTTTTTCGACCTATCCCTACAAGCTGGCGGCCTTTGTGATCTCGGGCGCGCTCTCTGGCTTGGCTGGGTTTTTGTTTGCCGTGAAAGACGGCTATGTCAACCCCGAACTGATGGGCTGGCATGTGTCGGGCGAGGTGCTGATCATCGTGATTTTGGGCGGGCTGGGGCATTTGCGCGGGGCGCTGATTGGCGCGTTTGCGTTTGCGCTCTTGCAAGAGTTTTTCAAGTCCGAGGCGATTTTTGGCGAATTTGCCAAGCACTGGCATTTGGGCTTGGGGCTGACCATCATTGCCAGCGTGGCGCTCTTGCCGCGCGGCCTGGTCGGCGTGCCGGGGCAAATTGCGGCGCGCTTGCGCGGCGCGGCGCTGGGAACACCCGCCAATGCAGCCAATGCATCCAACGCAGGAGGCAGCCATGGCGGACACTGACATCTTGTTGCGCGGCAAACACATCAGCCGCCGCTGGGGCGGTTTGCTGGCGCTGAACGACGTGTCGATTGACGTGGCGCGCGGCACGGTGCACGCCGTCATTGGCACCAACGGGGCGGGCAAATCGACCCTGGTGAATATTTTGTCGGGTGAGATTCCGCCGTCTGGCGGCACGGTAGAACTGCTGGGCCAAGACGTTACGAACTGGACGCAACCCCGGCGCGCCCGCGCCGGCTTGGGCCGCAGCTACCAGCGCAACACCATTTACCCCAGCTTTAGCGTGCTGGAAAACTGCCGCTTGGCAGCGCAGGCTAGCGCGCAAAAGCCCTGGGCCATTTGGCAAGACGCGCGCCGCTGCCCGGCCAGCAGCGCTGCTGCCTTGGCCGCAGCCGAACGCGCTGGCCTGAGTGATGTGCTCGAGCGTGAAGCCGGTTTGCTCTCGCACGGGCAAAAGCGCCAGTTAGAGATCGCCATGTGCCTGGCCACCGCGCCGCAAGTGCTGCTTTTGGACGAACCGCTGGCGGGCATGGGTGCCGAAGAAACCGAACGCATGCTGGCGCTCTTGCAGTCGCTCAAGGGCACGCACGCGATTTTGCTTATTGAGCACGATATGGACGCCGTGTTTCGCGTGGCCGACTGCATTACCGTGATGGTTAACGGCGGCGTGATCGCCTCGGGCAGCCCAGACTTTGTGCGCAACAGCGCCGAAGTGCGGGTGGCCTATCTGGGAGAACACTGACATGGCGCAAGACCTGATTTTGGACGCCAAGGGCATCCACGCCTGGTACGGCTCCAGCCACATCTTGCACGGCGTAGACCTGCACATTGCGCGCGGCCAGACCGTGGGCTTGCTCGGGCGCAACGGCATGGGCAAGTCCACGCTCATCCGCACCCTGCTGGGCCACGTGGCGCAGCGCAGCGGTGAGATCCACTTTTTTGGCGTGGACGCATCCGCCAGCAAACCGCATGCCGTGGCGCGCCTGGGCGTGGCCTATGTGCCCGAAGGCCGGGGCGTGTTTCCCAACCTGTCGGTACTGGAAAACCTGCAAATGGCCGCCCGCGTGGGCCGCGACGGCCGCTGCGACTGGCCGCTAGACCGCGTGCTGGCCACCTTTCCGCGCCTGGCCGAGCGCCTGAAAAACCTGGGCGCCCAGCTCTCAGGCGGCGAGCAGCAAATGCTGTCCATCGGCCGCGCGCTGATGACGCACCCCGAGCTGATGGTGCTTGACGAGGCCACCGAAGGCCTGGCTCCACTGATCGTGGCCGAAATCTGGCGCGTGATTGGCGAGATCCGCGCCAGCGGCATTGCCACCCTGATCGTGGACCGCGACTACCGCAAAGTGCTCGAGCGCGCCGACCAAGCCCTGGTGCTGCAAAAAGGCCAGGTGGTGATGCAAGGCACGGGCGCGGCGCTGCTGGGGGATGCGGGGCTGGCGACTTATCTAGGGGTTTAAAGCCCTGCGCGCCCCGGACGGGGCGCGCTCACATCGGCAACCCAGGCCTGCTTGGCCGCGGCACGTTCATGCCGTTTTTCAATGACAGCAAGCGCAGCACCGGTTTGAACTAGCCGGTCTACAAATCTGCGCGCCATGCAGCCATGGCCGCCCGCGCTGGGCATGCACAGAAAAAAAATCGCGAATTAGTAATCGATCAGGGAAACGCGATATATACTGATTGCGTAAATGGCAATGATCATCAATAATTAAAACAAAAAAATTGATTTTTGCTTTTTTAAAACATTTTCAATATTTTTTAGACCCCTCGATTCTGGATTCCGCACCATGTCTACTCAATCGCAAAACATCGTTGCCACGTTAAAACGCTTTGTTCGCCGCATTTCCGCGCAACAGGGTGATGTGGCGACATCCGCTTTTTCACTGGCAATGCTGGTGTTTTTGGTGCAAAAGGCCCAGGCGGCAAGCATTGCAAATACGCCTTTGGACGTAGCGCCCACTGACAAGTCTGGTTTAGATCAGGTGCGTCAGCTCTTTGGAAACGCTGCGCAAGACAGCGTGGCCGGTATTGACTACTCCGCCATTGTTGACGCCCTGGCCGACATCCACCAAATGGATGACGATTCGTTGTCAGCCGAGCAAGTTACTGCGGACGGGGCCATGCAAGCCGAGCTCGGTAGCAATGTGCAAGCCTTGGACGCCGAGCTTGAACTGATCGGGCACTATGTGCAAGACGCCGTGCAATATGCCCAGGCTTCTCCAGCGTCAGTGGTGGCAGAAGGCACGCAGGCGGGTGGCACGCAAGCTCCTGTTGCCAGCACCGTCGAGCCAGGTGGTTCGCCCACCTTAGCCGCGCCTGGACTGGCTGGTTTGTCGGACGCATTCCCATTCTTGCTGGGGGGCTTGGCTTTGGCTGCGGCAGGTGGTGGAAGTAGCACACCAGAACCCGAGGTCACTCCCAAAGGCATTGAATTGACCGAGGTCAAAGGCTCGGTGGTCAATGGCTATGTTGCCGGCGCCACTGTTTTCCAAGACCTTAACGGCAACAACAAATGGGACGAGGGCGAGCCCAAAACCGAAACCGGCTCGGACGGCAGCTTCACCCTCAAGCAGCAGCTCGACAGCTCCGCGCCAATCGTTATCTCGGGTGGCATCGATATTTCCACCGGTTTGGCGTACAGCAACATCCTGAAAGGGCCGCCAGGCGCCACCGTTGTTGCCGCTGACCGAAAACTGACCCACTTAAGGGGTATGTGCTGATCCAAAACTGACCCAGGTGTTTTACTGGCTCTGCCTGATTTTTAGGCAGGAGCAAAAAAGGTGATCACCATGGAACTTTTAGGAAAAATCAA
>CAMDHS010000269.1 GCA_945898115.1 Comamonas sp. lk | reverse complement strand
ATTGGCCGACATTTTGTTGGCGATTGCCGAGATGGAAAAAAAGTACGGCTTGCGCTGCGCCAATGTGTTTCACGCGGGGGATGGCAACTTGCACCCGCTGATTTTGTTTGATGCCAACGACCCCGACCAGTTGCACCGCTGCGAGTTGTTTGGCGCGGACATACTGGAGACCAGCGTCGCCATGGGCGGCACGGTGACCGGCGAGCACGGCGTGGGCGTAGAAAAGCTCAACAGCATGTGCGTGCAGTTCAGCGCAGAAGAAAACGAACAGATGTTCGCCATCAAACGCGCCTTTGACCCGCAAGGCCTGCTCAACCCCGGCAAGGTGATTCCCACCCTGCACCGCTGCGCCGAGTACGGCAAGATGCTGGTGCGCGGCGGGCAGATCAAGCACCCGGATTTACCGCGCTTTTAGCCGCCACCGCCGCGCTCGAACGGCGCTTTGGAAAATTAGGGTGTGGCAGGCTCGATCAAACGAACCGCAAATGGATTGCGTTGGCGCGTGTCCACCGTTACATGCACGGCGCGCACGTCACCGCCGCCGGGCACTTCGAGCCGGGTGAGTTGGGGCAGCGGCTTTTTGTTCAGCACAAAGGGGTGGTCGAAGCGAAAAACATGGCTGTCACCATGGATCAGCAGCACCGGAATAGTGGCTTGCGCCACCAGTGGCAGCAGCGTCTCACCAATGCTGTTGCGAAAGCCTGAGCGCGCAGGAAAGTCGTCCCACAGGCTTTTGGCCTCAAACACATCGGCCTGCATGGCAAACACCAGGGCTTTGGCCTGCGCTTGGGCGGCGACTGCAAAGGCCTCGCGAATCCAGGCCATATTGGCCTTGTCCCGCTCTATAAATTCGGCCGAAGCGCGGGGGTCGCGCGCATCAAAGTTGTTATTGCTGCCCACGATGTGCAGCGTTGCAAACAGCACATCTTGGTATTGCCAGCGTTGGTTTTCAACAAAATTGGCAAAGGCTGGCATGCTTGCGGACTGGTTTTGCACCGCCAAGGGGCTTTTGCCCAGCGACAGCCCGGCGGGGTAAAAAACCGAGCGCAAGGCCTGCAGCCGCTCCAGCGGATCGTGGCTTCCGTTGTTGGCGCGGTGGCAGTCGGTCCATTCGTTGTCGCCGGGTATGTAGACCAGGGCGCTGTCAAACAGGCCGAAGTGCCCTAGTTGCACTTGGGACTCTTCGTCAGAGCACAAGGTGGAGCCCGACTTGAAGTCGCCCACATGAATGGAAAAACGGGGCCGCTCTTGGTTGATGGCGCGGATGAGCGTTTTGTAAGACGCATAGCCCTGGGCCGCCTGGCCATAGGGCAGATCGCCCAGGGCGACAAAACCAAAGGGCTGGGCCCAAGCGCCCTGGGCGGCGCAGACCAGAATCGCCATAAACAGGCATTGGCAAAGCGACGGTTTCAACAGGTGCATGGGAGGATTCCTTCAAAATGCGCTTCTGCGCTGGTGGCTTTCATCATCTCGGGTGATTTTCCCTGCAAACCCACGCCCGCCAAGTCGATTGCATGACAATGGCGTGCCCTCCAGTGCAAGCCTGAGGCGCCGCCTTGCCGCGATAAGGCTATATTTCAATAAACAGGAGACACAAGCCATGCCCCATTCCCATTCACCCGCTGCGCGTACGATCGACCGCCGCGCCTTGCTTCAAACCGCACTTGCCAGCGCTGCAGGCTTGGCCGTGCCCGCCTGGGCGCAATCGACCTGGCCCGCCAAGCCGGTCACCTTGGTAGTGCCCTTTCCAGCCGGCGGCGGCACGGACGCCTTTGCCCGGCCCTTGTCGGCGCAATTTTCTCGCCTCACGGACAAGCAACTCGTTATTGACAACAAAGGCGGCGCCGGTGGTACCTTGGGCGCCGGGGTGGCGGCCAAGGCGGCTGCCGATGGCTACACCCTGTTCATGGGTGCGGTACACCACACCATTGCGCCCAGCATGTACGCCAAGCTCGACTACGACCTGGAGCGCGACTTCGCGCCACTGCTGCTGGTTGCCAGCGTGCCGCAAATTTTGGTGGTCAACCCCAAAAAAGTGCCGGTGGCCAACTTTGCTGAATTTCTGGCCTTTGTGCGCAAAAACCCGGGCAAACTCAACTACGGCTCGGCCGGCGGCGGCACCTCGCACCACCTGGCGGGCGAGCTGTTCAAGCTGCAAACCAGCACCTTTATCACCCACATTCCCTACCGTGGCGCGGGCCCGGCCTTGCAAGATTTGATTGCCGGCAATGTGGACATGATGTTTGACGGTCTTGGCTCGTCGGCCGCGCACATCAAGGGCGGGCGCATCAAGGCCCTCATGGTGTCGGGCAGCAAGCGCAACCCCGCCTTCCCCGACGTGCCGTGCTCGACCGAGCTCGGTCTGCCGGACTACACCGTCAGCACCTGGTACGGCATCTGGGCGCCCAAGGCCACCCCGGCCGAAGCGCAGGCGCGTGCCATTGAAGAGATCCGCCGTGCCTGCCAAACCGACGAGGCCAAAACCACCTGGGCCAACCAGGGCGCCGATTTCCCCAATCTGGCGGGCGCCCAGTTTGACGGATTTATCAAAGGCGAGCTGGCCAAGTGGGCCAAGGTGGTCAAAGCCTCAGGCGCCAAACTCGACTGATTTTTCTACCCCTGGTTTCTTGCATCGCGCCATGGCCCAACACAATCTTTTTGCCGCCCTGCGCGCGGCCTTCCCCCCAGACTTGGACGCGATTGCGGTAGAGACCGACACCGGCCTGGCGTATTCCTGGCGCGACCTGGACCGCGCCACCGCCATGGTGGCCAATTTGCTGCAGTCGCTCGATTTGCCAGCGGGCAGCCGCATTGCCGCGCATACCGAAAAGTCGGTCGAAGGCCTGGTCTTGTACCTGGCCACGCTGCGCGCAGGCTTTGTGTATTTGCCGCTCAACACCGCCTACCAAAGCGCCGAGCTGGAATACTTTATTGGCAACGCTGAACCCGCTGTGGTGGTGTGCGCCAGCCGCAACTTTGGCTGGGTCAGCAAGATCGCGTTCAAGGCCGGCACGCAGTACGTCTTTACCCTGGACGAGGACCGCAGCGGCAGCCTGCTGGAGCGCGCCGCGATGCACAGCGACGTGCATGCGGCAGCAATGTGCCAGGCCAGCGACCTGGCGGCCATCGTCTACACCAGCGGCACCACCGGGCGCAGCAAGGGCGCCATGCTCAGCCACGGTAATCTGCTGAGCAACGCGCAGGTGCTGAAAGACTATTGGGGTTGGAAGGCGGGCGACGTGCTCATCCACGCGCTGCCCATCTTCCATGTGCACGGTTTGTTTGTGGCGATTCATGGCGCGCTCTTGAATGGCAGCAAGATGATTTGGTTGTCCAAATTTGAGCCCAAGACGGTGCTGGCGCACATGGCGCAGGCCACCGTGTTCATGGGCGTGCCCACGCTGTATGTGCGACTGCTGGCTGAACCTGGCCTCACGGCGGCGGCCACCCGCCACATGCGCCTGTTTGTCGCCGGGTCGGCGCCGCTGCTGCTGGAAACCTTCAAGGACTGGACGGCGCGCACCGGCCACACGATTTTGGAGCGCTACGGCATGAGCGAGACGGTCATGCTCACCTCCAACCCGTACACGGCAGATGCGCGCTTCAAAAAGCAAAGCGAGCGCCGCGGTGCCACGGTGGGCTTTCCGCTGCTGGGCGTCACTTTGCGCGTGGCGGGTGATGGCGATGCGCCCTTGGCTGTGGGCGAGATCGGTGGCATCCAGGTGCGCGGCCCCAATGTGTTTGCTGGCTACTGGCGCATGCCCGAGAAGACCGCCGAAGAATTTGCCTCCGACGGCTTTTTCAGAACCGGCGACGTGGGCAAAGTGGACGAGCGCGGCTATGTGCACATCGTGGGGCGCAGCAAAGACCTGATCATCAGCGGCGGCTACAACGTCTACCCGGCAGAGATTGAGGGCTATATCAACGAGCTGCCGGGCGTGGCCGAGAGCGCTCTGGTGGGCGTGCCGCACCCTGACTTTGGCGAGGTGGGCGTGGCCGTGGTGATTGCCAAGGCCGGCGCGCAACCGCAGGCCAGCGCCATCGTGGCGGCGCTTAAAACACAACTGGCCAATTTCAAAATCCCCAAGCACTGCGTGGTGGTGGCCGAGCTGCCGCGCAACGCCATGGGCAAGGT
>CAMDHS010000268.1 GCA_945898115.1 Comamonas sp. lk | reverse complement strand
TGCCTGCAGCCGGACAAGGCGCCTTGGGCATCGAGATTCCCGAAGGCCGCACCGACGTGGCGCAGGCCCTGGCCAGTCTGGTGCATTTGCCTACTTTGCTGGCCGTGTCGGCCGAGCGTGCGGTGAGCCGGGTCATGGGTGGCAGCTGCTCCATGCCGCTGGCGGCGCACGCCACTTTTTCGGGCGAAGTGCTCAGTTTGCAAGCCGCCTGGGGCGACCCGGATGGCGTGAACCCGCTGGTGCAAGTCAGCGGCCAGGCAGCGGTGCTTGACCTGGCGTCTGCCGTGCGTTTGGGCGAGCAGGTCGCCAAAGCGCTGCAGGATGCGGTGGCCGCCCAGGCCCGCTAAAACCCTTGTCGACCCTAGGCGCACGCAAGCCAGACCCGCCATCAACGGCGCCGCAGGGTTCTGCGCAATTTGGCGCGGGCCTTTCAAAGCGACGGATGCCACGCGCCATCGTGACCCGCCCAGCCAAGGAAGCCCAGCTTTGGGTAGCTGACTTGCGCGCCTTGGGCGTGGACGCTGTCGCCTTGCCCCTGATCACTATTGGCCCGGTCTCTGACCCCGCAGCCCTGGCGCAGGCCTGGCGCACTCTGGCGCAGTACGACGCAGTGATGTTTGTCAGCGGCAACGCGGTGGCCCAGTTTTTTGCCCAGCGACCGGCCGGTGTTGCCAATCGCTTTGCAGACCCGAGCAGCGCACTGCGCGCCTGGGTCACCGGCCCGGCCAGCCAAAGCGCGCTGCAGGCCTGCGGCCTGGCGCCTGCTGCCATCGACGCCCCGGCGATGGATGGCGCGCAGTTTGATTCCGAGGCGCTGTGGCGCACGGTGCGCCCGCGTGTTGTGCCCAGTTACCGGGTGCTGATCGTGCGCGGGAACGCGCCGGGGGCCACTGGTGCCGCCAGTGCAGACCCAGCATCCCAGGGCGTGGGCCGCGACTGGTTTGCGCAGCAAGTGTTGAGTGCCGGTGGCTTGGTGGACTATGTGGTGGCCTACGAGCGCCGCGCACCGGTCTGGGATGTGGCCCAGTTGGCCCTGATTGCGCAAGCGGCTGGCGACGGATCGGTCTGGATTTTCAGCAGCGCTGAGGCCGTGGGCTATCTGCTGACGTCTGCGCCGCAGCAGGACTGGGCGCAGGCGCGCGCTGTGGCCACGCACGCGCGCATTGCCCAAGCAGCGCGTCAGGCCGGTTTTGGCACGGTATGGGAGTCGCGGCCCTTGCTGGCCGAGGTAGTGGCGTCTATAGAATCCAAGACATGACTAACGCCCCAGTGCAAGCGCCCGAACCCAGCTCTACCCCCTCTGCTGCGGCCCCCGGCTTGCCCAAGCACAGCGCCCCCAGCGGCGCCTTGCTGCTTGCAACCGCCTTGGTTGCCGTGGTGGCGCTGGTGGCCTGTGTGCTTTTGTGGCAAAAAGTGACGTCCATGCAAGAGCAGTTGGCCCGCCAAAGCGGCGACGCCATCGGCCAGGCCAGTGAAGCGAAAAGCAGCGCCCGCCAGGCCCAAGACTTGTCGCTAGAAACTGCTGCCAAGCTGGCGGTGACAGACGCCAAACTCGGCGAAGTCGCCCTGCAGCGCACCCAGGTCGAAGAGCTGATCCAGAGCCTGTCGCGCTCGCGCGACGAAAACCTGGTGGCCGACATCGATTCGGCCATTCGCCTGGCGCAGCAACAATCGCAGCTCACCGGCAGCGTGGATCCTTTGCTCGCGGCCCTGAAAGCGGCCGAAACCCGGTTAGGCCGCACTGCGCAGCCCCGCCTGGCACCCTTGCGCCGTGCCATTGCGCACGATGTAGCGCGCATCCAGGCCACACCGCTGTCAGACACGCCCACCTTGCTGCTGCAGCTCGATGAACTCACGGTCTTGGCCGACGATTTGCCAGTGGCCAATGCCATTGAGCCGGTGCGCCCCAACGACACGCTGGCGCGCAAGCCCCAAGAGGCGATTTCTGTCTGGTGGCTGCGCATTTGGGCCGAGCTGCAGGCCGACGCCAAAGACCTGGTGCGCGTGAGCAAGATTTCTGAGCCGGAGGCGGCACTTTTGTCGCCCGAGCAATCCTTCTTTTTGCGCGAGAACTTCAAGCTGCGCATCCTCAACGCCCGCTTGGGGTTGATGTCGCGCCAGATTGACCCCGCCCGCGCCGACCTGGCTACTGCGTCTTTAGTGCTGGGGCGCTACTTTGCCCCCGCGTCGCGCAAGACACAAACGGCGGCGGCCTTGCTGCTGCAAGTGCAGGGCAAGATGCGCCTCTTGGAAGTGCCGCGCGTTGACGAGACGCTGGCGGCCCTGTCCACCGCAGCTGCGGGGCGCTGAGGCCATGCGCGCAGTTTTCTGGCTCATGGCGCTGTTTGGCGTGGCTGCGGCCAGCGCCCTGTTTGCTGCAGGAAATCCCGGCACGGTGACGCTGTACTGGCCGCCCTACCGGGTCGATGTGTCGCTCAACCTGGTGGTGTTGGTGCTGGCTGCTGGCTTTGTGCTGCTGCACCTGGCGCTGCGCGGGTTTTCAGCCTTTGCAAGCATCCCGGCCCAAGCCCGGCGCTGGCGCCTGCAGCACCGCGAACGACTGGTGCACGCCTCACTGGTTGATTCACTGGTTCATTTGGTGGCGGGGCGCTTTGTGCGTTCACGCAAGGCGGCCGAACACGCCCTGGCCTTGCAAGCGGCCCCCGATGGCGAAGACGACGCCGTGCGCACCAGCGCGCGCCTTCAAGCCATGCTGCATCTGGTAGCGGCCGAAAGCGCCCATGCACTGCAAGACCGCACGGTGCGTGACAGCCACTTTCAGCTTGCCAGTGAAGCTTCGCGCAACCCCGATGTTGCAGGCACGCAAGAAGGCTTTTTCCTGCGCGCAGCCCGCTGGGCCTTGGATGACCACGACGCAGGCTCGGCCATGCAGTGGCTTGACCGCCTGCCCCAGGGCGCGGCCCGGCGTACTGTGGCGCTGCGCCTGCGCTTTCGGGTGGCGCGCATGCAAGGCAAAACTGCGCTGGCGCTGGAAACCTTGCGCCAGTTGGTCAAGCACCGGGCGATGTCTGCTACGAACGGAGCCAGCATTTCTAGAGCCTTGGCGATGGAGATCGTTTTCGCCGCCAAAGACACAGGCCAGGTGACCCAGGCCTGGAGCACGCTAGAGGCGTCTGAACGCGCCATGACCGACGTGGCCCTGGGCGCGGCCCGCCATTGGCTGGCCTTGGGCGGTGATGCTGCCCAGTCGCGCTTGTGGCTGCTGCCAGTGTGGGAGCGCTTGGTAAAACAGCCCAAGGAACTGACGCAGGCGCAGCGCCGCCAACTGGTACGCACCATCGAAAGTGGCTTCGCCCAGCAAGATGGCACGCCTGACGCTGCGTGGCTGGCCCGTATCGAGGCGGCGCAGATGGCCGACCCGCGCGACGCCTTGTTGCAGTACCTGGCCGGGGTAATGTGCGCACGCTTGGGTCTTTGGGGCAAGGCCCAGCATTTGTTTCGCCAGTCGGTGGCTATCACTACCGACCTAGAACTCAAGGGCGACGCACAGCGCGCGCTGGATGCGGTCTTGCAGCGGCGGGATTAGGCGCAGACCCCAGGCCATCTGCCCCTAGGCGTTAGCAGCCAAAAGAAAGAGCCAAAGAAAAAAGGGCACCGAGGTGCCCTTTTTTCATGCGCCGGCCATGCCGGTGCGCTTCCCAGACTTACTCGCCCAGGGGCAGATCCAGTTTGGCCAGATCACGCTTGGTTTCCACCAGGACCAGAGGCCCTTCCTGAACCGTCACCGCAGCAGGGCGCTCGCGGGGTACGTGCACCACAGCTGCCTCAGCCGCAATGGCGGCTTGCACGGCGGCAATACGCGCTGGGTCCGAGTTGACCCACTGCAGACCCGAGGTTTGCGCCACGGCTTGCAGGTTTTCCATTGGCAGGGCAAAGCCCGATACCTTGGGCATTGCGCTGCCAGCGGGCGCTGGGCTGGCTACGGCGGCGGGTGCCGGTGCGGCCACTTTCGCAGCTGCCACTGGTGCTACCACGGGGGCGGGAGCTGGTGCAGCAGCCGCTGGGGCGGCTTGCGCCATCACAGCAGGGGCTTCCACAGGGGCAGCGTGCGCTGACAAGGCGGGTGCGGCCTCAGGCGCTTGAGCAGCCGATTCCATCACCACCGGTGCGGGTGCAGCAGCGGGCTGGGTAAAGTAA
>CAMDHS010000267.1 GCA_945898115.1 Comamonas sp. lk | reverse complement strand
GGCCGTTGACGACCTGGCTCTTGTTGTTCGCGTCTTGCACCACCACTTGGCCGTTGATGTTGGTCGGACTGCCGCCCATTTGGTAATGGATGGTGGGCACCACGGGAATGGGCTCTTTGGTGATGTCTACGTTGGCGAAGTTGTGGCCGATCTCCAGCACCGAAGGCAGGCGCTTCATGATGGTCTCGGCACCCAGATGGGTCATGTCGAGGTTGATGTAGTCCTTGTTCGGACCGCAGCCACGGCCTTCCTTGATTTCTTGGTCCATGCAGCGCGACACGTAGTCACGCGGCGCCAGATCTTTATAGGCCGGGGCATAACGCTCCATGAAGCGCTCGCCATTGGCGTTGCGCAAAATCGCGCCTTCGCCACGGCAGCCTTCTGTCAGCAACACGCCCGCACCGTGCACGCCGGTGGGGTGGAACTGCCAGAACTCCATGTCTTCAAGTGGAATGCCCGCGCGTGCGGCCATGCCCAAACCGTCGCCGGTGTTGATGAAGGCGTTGGTCGATGCCGCAAAAATGCGTCCCGCGCCGCCAGTGGCCAGAAGCGTAGTTTTGGCTTCCAAAATGTGGACGTCGCCGGTTTCCATCTCAATGGCGGTCACGCCCAGCACGTCCCCGTCGGCGTCACGGATCAGGTCCATGGCCAGCCATTCGACAAAGAAGCTGGTTTTGGCTGCTACGTTTTGTTGGTACAGCGTGTGCAGCATGGCGTGGCCCGTGCGGTCGGCAGCGGCGCAAGCGCGTTCCACCGCTTTTTCGCCGTAGTTGGCGGTATGGCCGCCAAAGGGGCGCTGGTAAATCGTGCCGTCGGGGTTGCGGTCAAAGGGCATGCCCATGTGTTCGAGGTCATAGACGACCTTGGGCGCTTCGCGGCACATGAATTCGATGGCGTCTTGGTCGCCCAGCCAGTCCGAACCTTTGACGGTGTCGTAAAAGTGGTAATGCCAGTTGTCTTCGTTCATGTTGCCTAGCGACGCGCCAATGCCGCCTTGGGCCGCCACGGTGTGCGACCGGGTGGGAAACACCTTGGACAGCACGGCCACATTGAGGCCGGCGCGTGCGAGTTGCAGGGAAGCGCGCATGCCGGAGCCGCCGGCCCCTACGATGACGACGTCGAACTTACGTTTGGATACAGGATAGGACATGGGGTAATTATTCTGAGTAGGAGGCGCTTAGACGCGCCACAAAACCTGAATGGCCCAGCCGGCACACGCGACCAGCCAGACGATGGAAAAAACCTGGAGCGACAGGCGAATGCCCACCGGTTTGATGTAGTCCATCCAGATATCGCGCATGCCAATCCAGACGTGGTACAGCAGCGCCACGATGATGGCGAAGGTGAGCGCCTTCATCCACTGGCTGGAAAAAACGCCAGCCCATTTGTCGTAGCCCACGGGGCCTTTGGAGAAAATGAGCTGGGCCAGCACGACCAGCGTGAACAAGGCCATCAATGCGGCGGTGACGCGCTGGGCCAACCAGTCGCGCAGCCCGTAGTGGGCACCCACGACGATGCGTTTGGAGCCGTAATTAACTGCCATGGTGTGTGTCTTTCGGTGTATTGGGGGCTAAATAGCGAATAAAAGGCGGCGTGCGTGGCTGTACGTTTTAGTACAGGCCAAACAGCTTGGCGCCCAGCACTGCGGTCAGGCCGATGCTCAGCACCAGGGTAAACACGGCTGACGATTTGCCAAATTCCTTGCTCACGGCGTGGCGCATGTCCATCCACAAATGGCGCAGGCCAGCGATCAGGTGGTGCAGAAACGCCCAGAGGATGGCCAGCGCCACCAGCTTGAAGAACCAGCCTGGCACAAAGCCCACGCCGACACCAAAGGCGCTGGTAAAGCGGGCAAAAGACAACTCCGAGGAGATGGAGGTGTCAAACATCCAGATGATGAAAGGCATCAGCACGAACATCAATGCACCGCTGACCCGGTGCAAGATGGACACGATGCCTGCTACCGGCAGTCGGTAGCTAGGTAAATCGGTAAAAGCATTGATATTGCGAAATTCGGGTCGCTTGGGGCGAGTGCTGGGGGAGGGCGCAGACATGGGCGGGTGCTTTCTAAGGGGTAACCGTGGTGTAACTCAGGCTTGATTCAACACAAATTCTATTGCACTGCACCAATCTGACGGGCGCCTTGCAGTGTGTTTGGCCGAAATAGACCAATTCAGTGCAACTCATTGCGGTAGTAATGCGTGTGCGTCAGGTAAAGGCACTGGCGCATCTCTATGGGAGCGTCGTTATAGGTGTAGGCGATGCGCTCCACGCTCAGAAGCGGTGTGCCAGAGGTTACACCCAGCAGCTCTGCTTGCGTCGCATCGGGCAGCACCGCCCGGATTTTTTCTCCAGCGCGCACCATGCGCACGCCAAATTCGCGCTCAAACAGGGCGTACATCGGGCCGTTGTCGTTGCGCAGGCGCTCGGCGGTCAGGCCTTTGAAGGGCGCACCTGGCAGCCAGATGTCTTCCAAAATGGTCGGCGTGGTGCCAAAAGACAGCACCCGGCGCACCTGCAACACCGCGTCGCCCGGGCGAAGGCCCAGGCCGCGGGCCACGTCGGCCGAGGCGCGGGCGCGCTTGCAGTCGATGATCTGGCGCTGTGCCGGGCCTTGGCTGCTGGCGTCGCCGTCTTCGGGCACGAGCTTGAGAAAGCGGTACTGCACTTGGCGCTCGGCGTGGGTTGCAACAAAAGTGCCTTTGCCCTGGCGGCGCACGAGCAGGTTGTCAAAGGACAGCTCGTCAATGGCTTTGCGCACCGTGCCCTGGCTGACCTTGAAGCGCGCAGCGAGTTCTTGCTCGCTGGGGATGGCGGCGCCGGACTTCCACTCGCCTGCTTCCAGGCTTTGCAGCAGCAAGGCTTTGATTTGCTGGTACAGCGGACTGAAGGCCGGCGTCGCCGTGGGTACGGGCGCAGACAGGGTCACGCTGGGCGACTGGGTAGCGCTTTCCGGTGCCACGGGCGCGGCGCCAGAGTCGCTTGCAAGAGAGTGCGGAGCAGCCATAAATGGGAAGATTTTGTCAGCGCAAAGTCAGTATCGGATCAGGGGTAATCATATCTTATATAAGACATAAGACAAGTTGGCTTTTTCAAGTAAATAAGGGTAAACTCTTAGCCATTCTGCGCAGCCATCGGCCTTGGGGCCGGTTCCGGCAGTCCACGCTTTCACAACACTTCCTGGAGTTTTTCTATGAGCAAGAAGCCCGTCCGCGTTGCCGTTACCGGCGCAGCAGGTCAAATCGGTTATGCAATTTTGTTCCGCATCGCCTCAGGCGAAATGCTGGGCAAAGACCAGCCAGTCATCCTGAGCTTGCTCGAAGTCCCTTTTGAGAAACCCCAGCAAGCCCTGCAAGGCGTGATGATGGAATTGCAAGACTGCGCATTCCCCTTGCTGGTGAGCATGGAAGCCCATGGCGACCCCATGACCGCGTTCAAAGACGTGGACTACGCCTTGTTGATTGGTTCGCGCCCCCGTGGCCCTGGCATGGAGCGCGCTGAGCTGCTCGCTGTCAACGCCGAAATCTTTACCGCCCAGGGCAAGGCACTGAACGCCGTGGCCAGCCGCGACGTACGCGTTTTGGTGGTGGGTAACCCCGCCAACACCAACGCCTACATTGCCATGAAGAGCGCGCCCGATCTGCCGCGCAAAAACTTCACCGCCATGCTGCGCTTGGACCACAACCGGGCGCTCAGCCAGCTCGCTGCCAAAACCGGCAAGGCCGTGGCCGACATCGAACAACTGGCCGTGTGGGGCAACCACTCGCCCACCATGTACGCTGATTACCGCTTCGCCACCATCGGCGGCCAAAGCGTCAAGGACATGATCAACGACCACGACTGGAATGCCAACACTTTCTTGCCTACGGTGGGCAAGCGTGGCGCGGCCATCATTGCTGCGCGCGGCGTGTCTTCGGCTGCCTCGGCTGCCAACGCTGCTATTGACCACATGCGCGACTGGGCCCTGGGCACCAATGGCAAGTGGGTCACCATGGGTATTCCTTCGGACGGCCAATACGGCATTCCCAAAGACACCATGTTTGGCTTTGCCGTGACCTGCGAAGGCGGCGAATACAAGCCCGTGGAAGGCTTGACCATTGATGCATTTAGCCAAGAATGCATCAACAAGACGCTCAAAGAGTTGCAAGACGAGCAAGCTGGCGT
>CAMDHS010000266.1 GCA_945898115.1 Comamonas sp. lk | reverse complement strand
GTCAAGCCCGACGATGTGACCGAATTCGCTAAGCTGATACTCACCCGCCGCGACATTGAGGCCTTGGCCTGCATTGAGTCCATGCGCTTAAAGGGTGCGCCCATTGAGTCCATCTACCTCGATCTGCTCGCGCCCGCAGCGCGCTGCTTGGGCGAAATGTGGGAAGAAGACCTGTGCGATTTCACCGATGTCACCATCGGCCTGGGTCGCCTGCAAAAAATGCTGCACGAAGTGAACGCGGAATTTGAAAAGTACAAAAATCCGGTGAGCAATGGGCTGCACATCCTGCTGGTTCCAACTCCCGGTGAGCAGCACACCTTTGGTCTGGCCATGGTCGCCGAGTTTTTTCAACGCGCGGGTTGGGAAGTGACCGGCGGCCCCTACGACTTGTTCGATGACCCGGTTAACTTGGTCAAACGGCACAAGTACGATGTTGTGGGTTTTTCTCTGGCCACGGCGGCGCAATTGGACCGTCTGACCCAATGCATCAGCGCAGTGCGCAAGGCCTCTTGTTTTTCGGGGGTATGCATAATGGTGGGAGGACCGCTGTTTGCCTGCAACCCAGAATATGCCCAACGCGTTGGCGCCGACTTGATGGCCAACGATGGAAGCTTGGCGCCAGGATTGGCGCGATTGCATCTGTGTTCCGGCCTGGCCACGCAATAGTCTCTTAGTCCCTTTTCCTTTTTTTCGGAACCTCCATGAACCAAGTTATTCAAACGGTACCGGCACTACCCACGGGGCGTTTTGAACATGCGCAACTGTATTTCTCGAACCTTGATTCGGACATCGCTGCCAAGCTGATCACCGCCGCTGCCGATGTGGTGCTGATCATGGACGAGGCCGGAATCATCCGCGACGCCGCGTTTGGCAGCGACGAAATGATGGGGCACGGCTACCAAAATTGGCTGGGTAAGCCCTGGAGCCAGACCGTGAGCGAGGAAAGCCGCTCCAAGGTGGCGGCCATGTTGCGCGACGGGGACTCGGGCAAAGGTGTCAAATGGCGCCACCTCAACCAATTCGCTCAGGACGGCACCGAGCTGCCTTTGTCCTACTCGCTGATTCATGTGCCGGCCTCGCGCCAGACGGGTGGCCAACCCGCACATTCGGTGGCCTTTGGCCGCGACCTTCGCCCCCAAGCCGCGCTGCAGCAAAAGCTGATCGCCGCCCAGCGCTCCATGGAGCGTGATTACTGGCAGCTCAAGCACATTGAAACCCGCTACCGGCTTCTGTTCCAGGTGTCTTCAGAAGCTTTGTTGATTCTCGATGCAGCTACTGAAAAGCCCGAGGACAGCAATCCTGCAGCCCAACTTCTGTTTGGTGAGGCGCTTGGCAAACCGAATTGGAGCTTGCGCGACAGCCTTGACCAGCGCAGCTACACGGCACTTAGCCAAGTGTTTTCCGGATTGCGCGCCAGCGGCCGCTCCGCACCGGTCGATGTGCGTATTGCGGACAGCGGGGCCGAAATGGTGGTGGCTGTCTCGCTGTTTCGCCAAGAGCAATCTTCGCATTTCTTGCTTCGTTTGGTGCCCAAGGCGGCGCAGGCCGACTCTGCGGGCATGGCCAACGCCAAGCAAATCTTGACCGATGTGATGGAGAGTGCACCTGACGCGTTTGTGGTGACCGATCTGTCGGGCCAAGTGCTGACCGCCAACCGCGCTTTCTTGCAACTGGCCCAGGTCAGCAATGAAGACCTGGTGCGCGGTGAGTCGCTTGAGCGCTGGCTGGGCCGCGCCGGGGTCGACCTGAGCGTGCTGATTTCCAATTTGCGCCAGCGCGACGTGGTGCGTCTGTTTGCCACCCGCATGCGCGGCGATTACGGCTCGACCACCGACGTGGAAATCTCGGCCGTGGCCGTGACTACGGGCGAAAAGCGTTGCCTGGGTTTCACTATCCGCGACGTGGGTCTGCGCCTGAACAACGAAACCAAGCCCAGCAAGGAACTGCCCCGATCAACCGGCCAGATGACCGAACTGGTGGGCCGCGTGCCGCTCAAGGACATCGTGCGCGAAACCACCGACCTGATCGAGCAACTGTGCATTGAAGCCGCGCTCGAACTCACGGGTGACAACCGTGCATCAGCCGCAGAAATGCTGGGCCTTTCGCGCCAAAGCCTGTACGTCAAGCTGCGCCGCTTTGGCATGAGCGACGCCAGCGCCGAGGCGGACGTCGAAAGCTAAAACGCGGTCCAGCAGCGCAGGTCCTGGCGCAAACTGCAGCAGTCGGGACAGCGCTATCAGCATTGGCGCAACTGCGCGCAAAGCGCAGTAATCCAGAACCTCACCCAAACCAAGCACGTCGGCTCGCGGCCTTGCTTCGTTGCTCGCGATCATCGGCTTGCACGCCAGGAATCGCGACGTGGCGAAGGCGCAATAATGCGCATGCTTCTAGGGAGATACCATAAGAAGTGTAAATATTTCTTGACACAATGATGTGTCAACGATAAAACACGTTCAATGCCACGCCCCGCACTTTCTGCCGTTACCGAGCTGTTTAAGCCGATCACCTGGTTTCCGCCCATGTGGGCTTTTGCCTGCGGTGTGGTGGCCTCGGGGGTGGACATGGAGGGTAAGTGGCTATTGGCCTTGGTCGGTGTTGCCTTGGCCGGCCCCTTGGTGTGCGCGACTAGCCAGGCGGTGAACGACTGGTTTGACCGCCATGTGGACGCCATCAACGAGCCGCAGCGCCCGATTCCGTCCGGGCGCATGCCGGGGCGCTGGGGTTTGGGCTTGGCTGTGCTGTGGACCGGTGTGTCGCTGGCCGTTGCGCTGGCCTTGGGGCCCTGGGGTTTTGGCGCGGCAGCCCTGGGCTTGGCGCTGGCCTGGGCCTACAGCGCGCCGCCGCTGCGCCTCAAAGAAAACGGCTGGTGGGGCAACGCCGCTTGCGGCATCAGTTATGAGGGCATCGCCTGGACCACGGGCGCAGCCGTCATGGCCGGGGGTGCGATGCCGGGTGGTCGCTCGCTGGCGCTGGCCTTGCTTTACAGCATTGGCACCCACGGCATCATGACCCTTAACGATTTCAAGGCGGTCAAGGGCGACCGGGAAATGGGTGTGCGCTCCTTGCCGGTGCAGCTCGGAGAGCAGACAGCCGCCGGCGTGGCCTGCTGGTTTATGGGCCTGCCCCAGCTCGTGGTGATCGTTTTGCTGTTCGCCTGGGGCCAACCAGGACATGGACTGGCCGTTGTGCTTCTGCTCGGAATTCAGCTGGTGATGATGGATTACTTCTTGACGCGCGTCACAGAGCGAGCGTATTGGTACAGCGGCTTTGGGGTGCCGTTTTTTGTGGTCGGAATGATGGTCAGCGCGTTTGCTTTGCGCGGCTTGCAGGCGGTGCGTGCATAGGGCGCTGCCGTTTTTATTCATAAGGAGACTGGGTATGGAACAAAGTGAAACGTTTGACGTGGTAGTCGTCGGTGGTGGCCCGGCGGGTGCCACTGCTGCGCATGACCTGGCGCGCCAGGGACACAGTGTGCTCTTGCTTGACCGCGCCGGGCGCATCAAGCCCTGTGGCGGCGCCATTCCGCCGCGGCTCATCAAGGATTTTGAAATTCCCGACCACCTGCTCGTTGCACGGGCCCGCAGCGCACGCATGATTGCGCCCAGCGACCATGCGGTGGATATCCCGATTGACAATGGTTTTGTTGGCATGGTGGACCGTGCTGATTTTGACGAATGGCTGCGCGTACGCGCCGCTAACAGTGGCGCGGTGCGCCGTATCGGGACGTTTGAACGCCTGAGTCGCGATGCCGATGGCATCAGCGTTGTTCATTACCATGCGCGGGAGCGCCACCACCGTGGCGAAGGAAAACCAGCGCAAGTGCGGGCGCGCGCCATCATCGGGGCGGACGGCGCCAAGTCGCAGGTTGCGCGCCAGTCGATTGAAGGTGCCAAGGACACGGAATATGTGTTTGCGTATCACGAGATCGTTAAGGCGCCAGAAATCAAGCCCGCAGGCTATGACGGCACCCGTTGCGATGTGTATTACCAGGGCAAGCTCTCACCCGACTTTTACGGCTGGGTGTTTCCACACGGCGACACATTGAGCATTGGCACGGGCAGCGCAGACAAAGGTTTTTCTTTGCGCAGTGCGGTGGGTGCTTTGCGGGAGTCGGCAGGGCTCAAGGACGCGCAGGTTTTACGCCGAGAAGGCGCACCGCTGCCAAT
>CAMDHS010000265.1 GCA_945898115.1 Comamonas sp. lk | reverse complement strand
ATCTGGTCGTAGGCTTTGGCCTGGCCGCCAAACTTGGCTGCCAACACGGTGGTGATGGCCGCAGTCAGCGTGGTTTTGCCGTGGTCAACGTGGCCAATGGTGCCCACATTGACGTGGGGCTTGGTACGTGCAAATTTTTCTTTTCCCATACATTTTCTCCAAAAGAGCTAAGTCCCGTGTGTGATTTAACGTCTGCACGGTATTGCTGATTCACCTCGCACGGGCACGAGATGGCATACCGTCGCAGACAACTTCGAACTCTCTAATCAGTTGGGGACAGAGCTGAAGATCTGTCCCGCAAACCTATCTAATTAGTTGGGGACAGAGCTAAAGATCTGTCCCCAAAGATGTTACTTAGCCCTTGCCGCCATGATGGCTTCGGACACATTGCGCGGGGCTTCCGAGTAATGCTTGAATTCCATCGTGTAGGTCGCGCGGCCTTGCGACATAGAGCGCAGGGTGGTGGAGTAGCCGAACATTTCGGACAAGGGGACTTCGGCCTTGATGGCTTTGCCGCCACCGACCATGTCTTCCATGCCCTGGACCATGCCGCGGCGTGAGGCCAGATCGCCCATCACGTTGCCGGCGTAGTCTTCGGGGGTCTCGACTTCCACAGCCATCATGGGCTCCAGAATCACGGGGCCGGCCTTGCGGCAGCCTTCTTTGAAACCAAAGATGGCGGCCATTTTGAACGCCAACTCGTTAGAGTCAACGTCGTGGTAGGAACCGAAATGCAGCGTGACCTTGACGTCAACCACGGGGTATCCGGCGAGCACGCCTTGGGTCACGGCTTCGTGAACGCCTTTTTCCACTGCAGGGATGTATTCGCGAGGAACCACACCGCCTTTGATGGCGTCGATGAACTCGATGCCCTTGCCGGCTTCGTTGGGTTCAATCTTCAAGACCACGTGGCCGTATTGGCCCTTGCCACCGGACTGGCGGACAAACTTGCCTTCGGCGTCTTCCACAGTTTTGCGGATGGTTTCGCGGTAAGACACCTGGGGCTTGCCCACATTGGCCTCAACGCCAAACTCGCGTTTCATGCGGTCGACAATAATTTCCAAATGCAGCTCGCCCATACCGGCGATCAGGGTCTGGCCAGACTCTTCGTCGGTCTTGACACGGAAAGACGGATCTTCCTGGGCCAGACGTTGCAAAGCGATGCCCATTTTTTCTTGGTCAGCCTTGGTCTTGGGTTCCACGGCCTGGGTGATCACAGGCTCCGGGAACACCATGCGCTCGAGCATGACGATGGCACTGGGGTCGCACAGCGTTTCGCCTGTGGTCACGTCTTTCAATCCGATACAGGCGGCGATGTCGCCTGCAACGATTTCGCTCACTTCTTCGCGGTTGTTCGCGTGCATTTGCACGATACGACCGATACGCTCTTTCTTGCCGCGAATCGGGTTAAAGACGGTGTCGCCCTTGGTCAGAACGCCGGAATAAACGCGCACAAAGGTCAACTGGCCCACAAACGGGTCGGTCATCAGCTTGAACGCGAGTGCCGAGAATTTTTCGGTATCGCTGGCTTGGCGAACGACGGGGTTTTCGTCGTCGTCCATCCCGCTCACGGGTGGAATGTCCACAGGCGATGGCATGAACTCAATGACCGCGTCCAACATACGCTGCACGCCCTTGTTTTTGAAAGCCGAACCGCAGTACATGGGCTGGATTTCGCTGGCAATGGTGCGCTTGCGGATACCGAACTTGATTTCTTCTTCGGTCAAGTCACCTTCTTCGAGGTACTTGTTCATCAGCTCTTCGGTGGCTTCAGCAGCAGCTTCGACCATTTTCTCGCGCCATTCGTTGGCCAAGCCCACCAACTCGGCAGGGATGTCACGGTAATCGAACAACATACCTTGCGAAGCCTCGTCCCAGATGATGGCTTTCATCTTGAGCAAGTCGACCACGCCGGTGAAGTTTTCTTCGGCACCGATTGGGATCACCATGGGGACTGGGCTGGCTTTGAGGCGCAGTTTCATCTGGTCCACGACCTTGAAGAAGTTGGCACCGGTACGGTCCATCTTGTTCACAAAGGCCAGACGTGGCACCTTGTACTTGTTGGCCTGGCGCCACACGGTCTCGGACTGGGGTTGCACGCCGCCGACCGCGCAATACACCATGCACGCGCCGTCAAGCACGCGCATTGAGCGCTCAACTTCAATCGTGAAGTCCACGTGTCCGGGGGTGTCAATGATGTTGATGCGGTGCTCGGGCAAGGACTTGTCCATGCCTTTCCAGAAGCAGGTGGTGGCCGCAGAGGTGATGGTGATGCCACGCTCTTGTTCTTGCTCCATCCAGTCCATGGTGGCCGCGCCGTCGTGAACTTCACCAATCTTGTGGTTCACGCCGGTGTAAAAAAGTACGCGCTCGGTGGTGGTGGTTTTACCAGCGTCGATATGCGCCGAAATACCGATATTGCGGTAGCGCTCAATGGGGGTATGGCGAGCCATGGTGGATCCTTCGTTGATCTGTATCTTGAAATGCGGCCCGCACAACGCGGCGCCGCAGGCAACCTTTGAAGCTAGCGCAACATGGCGACGGTGTCATGACACTGCCGCCCCATTGGCCGCCCGAGGGCTGCAAAACCTGCTTTTTAAAAGCGGAAGTGCGAGAACGCCTTGTTGGCTTCTGCCATGCGGTGAACTTCGTCACGCTTTTTCATCGCGCCGCCGCGACCTTCGGTGGCCTCGAGCAACTCGTTGGCCAGGCGCAGGGCCATGGATTTTTCACCACGCTTGCGGGCGGCTTCCTTGATCCAGCGCATGCTGAGTGCCAAACGGCGCACGGGGCGCACTTCAACGGGCACTTGGTAGTTGGCACCACCAACGCGGCGGGACTTCACTTCAACCATGGGCTTGACGTTATTGATGGCAACCGTAAAGGCTTCCAGCGGGTCTTTGCCGGGGTGCTTCTTTTCGATCTGCTCGAGTGCGCCATAAATGATGCGCTCAGCGACCGCTTTTTTGCCGCCTTCCATGATCACGTTCATGAATTTGGAAAGCTCGACATTGCCGAATTTAGGATCCGGCAGGATTTCACGTTTAGGGACTTCGCGACGACGTGGCATTTTTTCACCTCTTTGCTTCAGTTGGCGTCTTGGCAGACACCGCGAGAGTCATTCGACCCCCACTTACTCGACCCACACAAACAATTTTGCGCTTCGGGTCACTTCGCTGCATCACCGCGCCACGCGGGAAACAGCACCTTGTTTTCTGCAAAAACCGGGGAAACCCCGATTTATTTGGCTTTTGGCCGTTTTGCACCGTATTTGGAACGCGACTGCTTGCGGTCTTTCACGCCTTGCAAGTCAAGCGAACCACGCACGATGTGGTAACGCACACCGGGCAAGTCTTTGACACGACCGCCACGAACCAGCACTACGCTGTGTTCCTGCAGGTTGTGGCCTTCGCCGCCGATGTAGGAAATCACCTCAAAACCGTTGGTCAAGCGCACTTTGGCAACTTTACGCAGAGCGGAATTGGGCTTCTTGGGAGTGGTGGTGTACACACGAGTGCATACGCCACGACGTTGGGGAGAGTTCTGCATCGCAGGACTCTTGGATTTGATCGTTTCGACCTCGCGCCCCTGACGCACTAGCTGGTTGATGGTTGGCACTAAAGCCTCCTAAAGAAAAACGTCCCTAAACGTTTGGTAACAAAATTCAATAACTTCGAAAACGTGAATCCCTTCGGAAGTTTCCGAAAAGCCTTCTAATATACCAGATTGGCCCGGCGCGCCGTTTATGCCAACGCCAGGCGCTGGGAAATCAACGAATCCACAGGCGCAAAGCGTCCCAGGCGCGGCCCAAAACGCCGGCTTGCCCCACACCTTCGAGCGCCTGCAGCGGCACTTCGGTGAACACATTGCCGGCTACCAGTACGCGCAGGGTGGCCACGGTTTGCCCCTTGGCAATGGGTGCGAGCAGCGGCTCGGTGCGGACGATTTCTGTAGTCAGCTTGGCGCTGCTGCCTGCGGGCATGGCCACTACTACTGCCGCAGTGCGACCGGCCTTGACGACGCCCGCGTCGCCCTTCCACACCTTGGCGGTCAGCACCGCCTGTCCGGCGTCAAACAATTTGACGGGCTCAAAGGCGGTGTAGCCCCAGTTGAGCAATTTTTGGGATTCGTTGGCACGGGCGTTTTCGTTGGCTGTGCCCAAAACAATGGACAAAAGGCGCCGACTGCCGCC
>CAMDHS010000264.1 GCA_945898115.1 Comamonas sp. lk | reverse complement strand
ATGCATGAAGTCCCTGCCCGCGACGCATGCGCATGACTTTTTAATGATTCAGAACACTCCTATATCTCTCTTGTCCCCTGTGACCATCGGCAAATACCGTATCGCCGCCTGCCCCCGCCCCTTGGGCAGCGGCCGCTTTGAAGCCCAGGTTTCCATTGCCAGCGGGCGCGGCAGCGCCAGCACCGATCGCGTCATGCGCTTTAGCGATGACTTCTCTACGCACGACGCCGCAGCGCACTACGCCCTGTCCCAAGGCATCAATTGGGTGTGTGATGCAACGCGCCCCCAGTAACTTTTTCAACTGCGACGATAATCGCGCCCAAAGGACACACCATGGCTAAAGAAGAACTGATTGAAATGATGGGCGTTGTGAACGAGGTCTTGCCGGACACCCGTTTTCGCGTCACCCTGGACAACGGCCACCAGCTGATTGCCTATTCGGCCGGCAAGATGCGCAAAAACCACATCCGCATCTTGGCGGGTGACCGCGTGTCGCTCGAACTCTCGCCCTACGACCTGAGCAAAGGCCGCATCAACTTCCGCCACATCGAAGGCCGTGGCCCGATGGTGCCGCGCACGCCGCGTTAAGAAAAAACCCCGCTTGTTCCAAGCGGGTCTGAGAGCCCTTCAGGAGCTTCAGCTTTTCAAAGCCCGCCGCGCGCGCACCGCTTGCGCCAAGCCTTGCAACACCGGCGCGGTTTGTTCCACGCTAATACAGGCATCGGTCACCGACACCCCCCGCGCCAAAGCCTGACCGGGCACGATGTCTTGGCGCCCTTCCTGCAAATGGCTCTCGATCATCAGGCCGGTAATGCGCGTTTCACCGGCCGCAATTTGCGCCGCCACATCGGCTGCCACGGCAATTTGCCGCTGGTGCTGCTTGCTGCTGTTGGCGTGTGACACATCCACCATCACCTGTTCGCGCAAGCCCGAGGCTTTAAGCAGCGCGCAAGCAGCGGCCACATCGGCTGCCGCGTAATTGGTCTGTTTGCCGCCGCGCAAAATCACGTGGCAGTTGTCGTTGCCTCGTGTCTCAAAGATGGCCGCCTGGCCCCACTTGGTCATACCCATAAACGCGTGCGACGCCTGCGCAGCCAGAATCGCGTCGCTGGCTACCTTGACGCCGCCATCCGTGCCGTTTTTAAAGCCCACCGGGCAGCTCAGGCCGCTGGCGAGTTGGCGGTGGCTTTGGCTTTCGGTGGTGCGCGCGCCTATTGCGCCCCAGCTCACCAAGTCGCTGATGAACTGTGGGCTTAGCAGGTCTAAAAACTCGGTGCCTACGGCCAGGCCCAGGCCTACGATATCGAGCAGCAGGGTGCGCGCCAGCGTCAGCCCTTCGTTGATCGAAAAACTGCCGTCCAGGTGCGGGTCGTTGATATAGCCCTTCCAGCCCACGGTGGTGCGCGGCTTCTCAAAGTAGGTGCGCATCACGATGAGCAACTCGCCTTGCAGCGCGTCAGCTTGGCCCTTGAGCCAGTGCGCGTATTCCATGGCTTGCCCGTGGTCGTGAACAGAGCATGGGCCTACCACCACGATCAGGCGGTCATCGCGCCCGTGCAGCACCTCGCAAATGGCGGCGCGGCTGCGCTCCACCGTGGCCAGCACCGCCTCAGAGGCGGGCAATTGCTCTTGCAAGAGCACGGGCGTGATCAAGGGGCGCACTGCGCCAATGCGGGTGTCGTCGGTGCGGATCTGGTCGGGGGTGTGGGGCATGGAGTGGGCGCAGGGCAAATCAAATAAAGGGGTATTTTCGCCCCTCAGGCCTGCGCGTCCTTCATGGCGGCCTTGTAGACCGAGTTTTTGGGCGCGGCCATCAGGCGGCGCAGCATGGGCTCAAAGGTGCTCATTGGCAAAATTTCCAGCGCCGGGTCAAAGGCGCGGTTGTCGTAGAGGGCTATGAATTCTTCGGTCTGTGCGTAATGCGCGTGGCCCTTGAACATGTCGCGCATATCGCGGTTCAGGCCGATGTGATGGAAGAAGTTGTAGCCCTGAAAAATGCCGTGGTTTTGCACCATCCACAAATTGGCTTCGCTGACAAAGGGTTTGAGGATGGCCGCAGCAATATCAGGATGGTTGTACGCGCCCAAGGTGTCGCCAATGTCGTGCAAGAGCGCGCAGACCACGTATTCTTCGTCGCGCCCGTCGGCCAGCGCCAGGGTGGCGGTTTGCAGCGAATGGTTGTAGCGGTCAATCGGAAAGCCGCCATAGTCGTTTTCTAATAACTGCAGGTGCGCAATCACCCGGTCGGGCAGGCTTTTGGCGGAGTGCATGACTTTTGGGACGATGATCGCCCAGTCCTCTTTGGTGCTTTCTTCCATGCGGGTAAAGGTGGCGCGGGCGTTCATACGTGTACTTCTCCTCAACGTTAGTAAACCCAGTATGGCACTGCAAAGGCGCTCCCCAGAATGGGCCCGGTTTGCGATGGGTCACGGCGGCGACTTTAGCGCCGCGCACAATTGCACCATGACCGAACGCGAACAAACCCTGGGTGAAGAAATTGCCAACGCGGTAAGCCATGGCGTGGCGCTCTTGGCTGCGCTGGCCACCGTGCCTTTTTTGGTGATGGCGGCCAGCCACCGCCATCCGTCGGCGGTGGTGGGTGCGGTGGTGTTTGGCGTCACCATGGTGCTTTTGTACCTGGCGTCCACCCTGTACCACGCCCTGCCCCCTGGGCGCGCCAAGCGCGTGTTCATGAGGCTTGACCACAGCGCGATTTACCTGTTTATTGCCGGCAGCTACACGCCTTTTGCGCTGGGTGCGCTCGATGGGCCCTGGGGTTGGACGCTGTTTGGCGTGGTGTGGACGCTGGCTGCGGCCGGTGTGGCGCTCAAGGCCTTTGACCGCCTGTCGCACCCCTGGTGGTCCACCGGCCTGTACCTGGCCATGGGCTGGCTGGTGCTGGTGGCCGCCGTGCCCCTGCTCGAGCGCGTGCCCCTGGAAGGGCTGGCCTGGCTGCTGGCCGGGGGCGTGGCCTACACGCTGGGCGTGGTGTTTTTTGTGTTGGACCACCGCGTGCGCTACGCCCACGCCATCTGGCACGGCTTTGTGGCTACCGGCACCGGGCTGCATGTGGTGGCTATCATGGGTTACGCCGGGTAAAAAGCGCTCGGCTTGCTACGGCTCGCTTTTAGTCTGGGCCGTTAATTGCGCGGCCTCGCACTCTTTCGGCCCCCGGCACGCCCAGCTCGGGGTGCAGCTTGGCCGCCACCAGCCAGCCCGCCAAGAGCGCCACGCCAGCCACCGCAAACACCCCGGCCACCGGAAAAAACTGCAGCACCAGCCAGGCAATACCCGGCGACAAAATGCCCGAGGCATCTCGAAAGCTTGAATAGACCGCCGACATCTCGGTGCGCTCTGAGGGCTTGACCGACATCAAAAACGGCAGGCCCGCGCAGGTGTCGAGCAGCACCAGGAAAACCGTGCCCAAAATCAGCAGCGCCACCGTGGTCCAGGGCCAGGGCGACAAAAGCGTTGCTGCTAAAAAGAAAATGCCCCCGCCCAAGCAGCCCACGCGCACGGCGGTGCGCACCGAGTGCTGGCGCATCCAGCGCAGCATGAGCGGCGCCAAAAACAAGCCCATATTGGCCAGCGACGAGGCCACGCCGCCCACGGTCTCGCCCAGGCCGTTTTCAAGCGCAAAAATGCCCACGTAAACAAAGTAAAACCACCAGCCGCAAGAGCGAATCACCGGAATCAGCCAGCCGGTCACCAGGCGCGGCTGGGCAAAAAAGCGCTGCACATGGGCCAGCGGGTGGCGGCGCTGCGTGCTGGCGGCTTTGGCAATGGCTTTGCCACTGCCCAGCGGTGTTTTCCAGACCAAGACCAGCATGACCGCAGATGCTGTACCCACCAGAGCAAACGGCGCCCAGGCGCCCACCGTCAGCAGCCACACCCCCAGCGCCGGCCCCGCCATCCAGCCCATGCCGCCGTAAAACAGGCGCAGCGTTTCCAAGCGGCTGAAGTCGGTCTTGCCCACGTGGTCCAGCACATAAGAGTTAAAGCAGACAAAGGAAATGGCCGCCGCCATCACACTGAGCAAGAGCGCCAGCGTGACCCAGTGGCCGCCCAGCGCTCCCACGCCCGCCCCAGCCACATACAGGCCGCTGGCAAACAGGTAAATCGCGCGCCGGGGAAAGCGCCGCGCCAGCGCCGGCACCATGAGCGCGGTGAACAGCGACACCAGCCCGATGGCAAAGTA
>CAMDHS010000263.1 GCA_945898115.1 Comamonas sp. lk | reverse complement strand
GCACTGGCACCTTGGATAGCGGCGCAAACCGCTGATTTGCTGGCGCAGCGCGGCCACGCCTGGCTGCTGATGGGGCCGTCTGGCCTGGGGCAGTACGAGCTGTCGCTGCAACTGGTGCGGGCCTGGCTGTGCGAGCAGCCGAGTGCCGCGGGAGCCTGTGGCCACTGCGGCAGCTGCCACGCCATAGAAGTGCGCACCCACGCCGACCTGTGCGTCTTGATGCCTGAGACCTGGATGATCCGCCTGGGCTGGCCGCTGAGCGAGCGCGCCCAAACCGAGATCGACGACAAAAAGCGCAAACCCAGCAAGGAAATCCGCGTGGACGCCATGCGCGACGCGGTCGAGTTTTCGCAGCGCACCAGCGCGCGGGGCCGGGGCAAGGCGGTGCTGGTGTTTCCCGCCGAGGACATGAACAACATCACAGCCAACGCCTTGCTCAAGACGCTGGAAGAGCCGCCGGGGGACGTCAAATTCGTGCTGGCCAGCGAATCGGCGCACCAGTTGCTGCCCACCATCCGCAGCCGCTGCCTGGGCCACACCATGCGCTGGCCCGATGCCGCCACCAGCGGGCAATGGCTGCAAAGCCAGGGCGTGGACGCCGGGCTGGCCCAACAAGCGCTGCTGGCCACGGGCGGGAGACCCCAAGACGCGTTAGCGTTTGCCCAGTCGGGGCTGGATCCGGCAGTGTGGTCAAACTTTTGCAAGGCCATGGCGCGGGGCGACGTGGCTCTGGTGCGCGACTGGAGCCCGGCCGAGCTTCTTGCCACGCAACAAAAGCTGTGCCACGACTTGCTGGCCCTGAGCGTGGGCGCCGCGCCCCGGTTTTTTGCCGCCCAAGATTTGCTGCCAGGCACAACGCTTGCGGCGCTAACGCAATGGAGCCAGGCCCTGAGCGCCCAGCAGCGGACGATTGAGCACCCTTTTAACGCCGGTTTGCTGCTCGAGTCTCTGGTCAGCCAGGCGCAGCGCGTGCTGGCGCCCGCACGCTAAAAATGTTTTTCTATTGAAAGTCCGCCCATGAATACCAGTGCAAACGCCAACCCGTCCAGCGCCTCGCCCGGCTGGTCGGATTCGGTCTTGAGTACCTCGGTGCTGCGCCCCAGCGTGATGCAGCTCACGCTCAAGGACCGTGCGGCTTTGTTCGCCGCCTATATCCCGGCATTCAAGGACGGCGGGATGTTTAGCATGACCAGCCGCGAATATTCGCTGGGCGACGAGTTGTACGTGTTGCTGACCTTACCCGAGGATCCCCAGCGCTATGCGATTGCAGGCATCGTGGCCTGGATTACACCGGCCAATACGGCGTCCGGGCGCGCCCAGGGCGTGGGCATCCGGTTCCCGAGCGACGCCAATTCGGCTAATGTGAAGCGCAAGATCGAAGCGCTGCTGGGCCCACTGCTGCTGTCCGAGCGCCCCAACCAGACCTTGTGAAGAGTTTTGCCCCCATGTTTACCGATTCCCACTGCCATTTGAACTTTCCCGAGCTCAAAAGCGCGCTGCCCGAAATTCGCCAGGCCATGGACAAGGCCCAGGTCAGCCGCGCGCTGTGCATTTGCACCACGCTAGAAGAATTTGGCGATGTGCACGGCCTGGCTCTGGGGTTTGACAACTTTTGGGCGACGGTGGGCGTGCATCCCGACAACGAAGGCGTGACTGAGCCCAGCCTGCAAGACCTGCTGCAGCGCGGCGTGCTGCCGCGCGTGGTGGCGGTGGGCGAAACCGGGCTGGATTACTACCGGCTCAACGGCCGCAGCGTGGCGGACATGGAGTGGCAGCGCGCGCGTTTTCGCACCCATATTCGTGCGGCGCAGGCTCTGAACAAGCCCTTAGTGATCCACACCCGCAGCGCATCAGCCGACACATTGGCGATATTGAAAGAGGAGGGCGAGGACGGACGCGCGGGCGCGGTCGGCGGCGTGTTCCACTGCTTTACCGAAACAGCGGTGGTGGCGCAGGCTGCGCTGGAGGCGGGTTTTTACATCTCGTTTTCGGGCATTTTGACCTTCAAAACCGCCCAAGACCTGCGCGACATCGCCGCCTGGGTGCCCATGGACCGCATGCTGATCGAAACCGACAGCCCGTATTTAGCACCCATGCCTTACCGCGGCAAGACGAATAACCCGTCCTACGTGCCCTTTGTTGCGCAGCAAATTGCCACGCTGCGCGGCTGCAGCGTGGAGGAAGTTGCAGCCGTCACCAGCGCAAATTTCACACGATTGTTCTCGGGCGTTGCGGCATGAAATACCTCTTTAATTACATGAGATACATTTCGTATATTATTGTTTTTATTGGATTTTCTACTGCGAATGCTGGCTCTTATGAAGATTTCTTCCAGGGCCTTACGCGCGACGACGACGCCAAAGTCAGCCAGCTGATTGCGCGCGGCTTTGACGCCAACACCACGGGCCCCGGCGGCGTTCCCGCCTTGTTGCTAGCCATTCGCGAGCCATCACCCAAGGTTCTTGGCGTTCTGCTCAAGACGCCAGGCATCCGGGCCGAGGTGCGCAACGCCAAGGACGAAAGCGCCTTGATGCTGGCAGCGCTGGCCGGCATGCGCGATGTCTGCGCGCGCCTGATTGCACTGGACGCCGATGTCAACAAAACGGGCTGGACGCCGCTGCATTACGCAGCCACCGGCGGCCACGACGCAGTGATCCGCTTGTTGCTGGAGCATTACGCGTATATCGACGCCGAGTCGCCCAACCAAACCACGCCTTTGATGATGGCTGCCATGTATGGAACCCCCAGCAGCGTCACTTTACTTCTAGATGCGGGCGCTGACGCCAAGTTGCGCAATGCCGCAGGCCTGAGCGCGCTTGATTTCGCCCGGCAGGGCCAACGCCTGCAATCGCAAGAGCTGATCGAGCGCTATCTGGCGATCATGGCGCCGCGATAGTGTGAATTGCCATGCGGGACATGGGTTGACAGAGTCTCTATTAACTTCATACGATGTATATTATGTTAACAAACGTATTCCCATCGGGAAGTGAGAGGCCAAGCAGCTGCTTCCCCGAACCTGCTCAAGCGTCATTCCGCGTTTGATGCCAGTCGTAAGCCAGCTACCGGTTGATCTAGCGCTTCACCGCCGGGCTAAACGCCATCAGGCTCAGAATCTCAAACAACATCTGCGCGCCGGCCTGGGCGGTATTGGTACTGGTGTCGTATTGGGGCGCCACTTCCACCACATCGCCGCCCACAATATTCAGGCCTTTCAGTCCGTGCAATATCGCCAGCGCCTCCCGGGTGCTCAGGCCACCAATCTCGGGCGTACCAGTGCCTGGGGCAAAGGCCGGGTCCAGACCGTCTACGTCAAAGGTCACATAGGTCGGCCCGTCGCCCACCACAGCGCGGGCCATGCGCACGATCTCGGCGATGCCCAGGCGTTCCACCTCTTCAGCGTGCACCACCGTCATGCCAGAGTCTTTGGAAAACTCCCACAGGTATTCGGACGAGCCGCGGATGCCGATCTGAATACAACGCGTTGGATCCAGCACGCCGTCAAGCACAGCCAGGCGAAACGGCCCGCCATGGTGAAAGCGGGTCTGGTCAAACTCGCCGCCGGTGTCGCAATGGGCGTCAATGTGCACCATGCCGATGGGACCGTCGCGCCCTACTGCTTTCATGATCGGATAGGTAATGGAATGGTCGCCGCCCACGGTAAGCGGTAACACGCCGTGGTCTACCACTTGGTGGTACCACGCTTCTAGGTCTTCCATGCACATGGGAAGGCTGTAGCGGCTGCGAAAAGGCACGTCGCCCACGTCCGCCACCCGCAGTGTGTGTACGGGGGCGACTTGCAGCACGTGGTTGTAGGGGCCGATGCGTTCAATGGTGCGCACGGCGCGCGGGCCAAAGCGGGCGCCAGGGCGGTTGCTGGCGCCCAAGTCCATGGGCGCGCCCATGAGTGCAACTTGCAAATCACCAAAATCGGGCGCCTTGGCGTCCACAGCGCGGGCGGGGGCTGAGAGCAAGGTCGGAATGCCGGAATACGGTGCCGCGCGCGTGCCGCCTTCCGAAAAAATGCTGTCAGCCACCTGTTTGAACAGCGGGTCGTGCATATCGGCGGCGGTGCCGCTGTATTTGGCGCGCAGGGCGGCTAGCTGGTCTTGGCTCAATGGCATCGCTATTCCTCTAGATTTGGCTTGGATGGTAGTGCAGCTGCCCAGTGCCCGCTGCGTCGCCCACTTTACAGAATAAGGGTTAGCCAGCTT
>CAMDHS010000262.1 GCA_945898115.1 Comamonas sp. lk | reverse complement strand
TGATTGTGCAGGGTGTTTTTGTGTGGTGTTCGGTTTGGTTTACCCCCCAAACCCCCCAGCCCCCTTTCCACCCCAGCGGGGTAGAAAGGGGGAGCGAACAGCCACATTTGGTTGTCTCGCTTCGGCTAGGGCACCACTGGCCGCTTCTGTGGGAATTCGGCTAATGGCCTATATCTCGTGCAAGGAGTGGGTGTGCCGCCTGTAGAAGGCTAGCCGACGCGAGACAACCAAATGTGGCTGTTGGCCCCCCTCTCTCGCCCGCTGGGCGAGAGAGGGGTTGGGGGAGAGAGTGGGCACAAACACTGCAACACAGTTGCAAATTTTCCCCGGCAGGGCATCAACTGTCACGCCAACCCAGCAACGCGAGGCCAGAAACGCCCACGCTGCCTCAGCGAAACACCACAGTACGGCTGCCGTTCAAGAACACCCGCCGCTCAATATGAAAGCGCAAAGCGGTTGCCAGCGCCCGGCATTCGGAGTCGCGCCCGGCGGCGGCCAGCTTCTCAGGGGTGTAGGTGTGGTCCACGCGCTCGACAAACTGCTCAATGATCGGGCCTTCGTCCAAGTCGGCGGTCACATAGTGCGCCGTGGCGCCCGTGAGCTTGACGCCACGCGTGTGCGCCTGGTGGTAGGGCTTGGCGCCCTTAAAGCCGGGCAAGAAGGAGTGGTGGATGTTCATGGCGCGGCCGCGCAGGCTGCGGCACAGGTCGTCGGACAGCACTTGCATGTAGCGCGCTAGCACCACCAGCTCGCTTTGCGTCTCTTCCACGATGGCTAGCAGGCGTGCCTCTTGCGCCGCTTTGGTGTCGGGTGTCACCGGCAGGTGAATGTAGGCAATACCGTGCGACTCCACCAGCGCCTTGAGGTCCTGGTGGTTGGACACCACGGTGGTGATCTCCATATTGAGCTCGCCTGTGCGCTGGCGGTACAGCAGATCGACCAGGCAGTGGTCAAATTTGGACACCATGATCAGCACGCGCGGCTTTTTGGCGCCGTCGTAGATCGACCATTCCATGGCCTCGTTGGTGGCCACTTCTTCAAACTGGGCGCGCAGCGCGTCGAGCGCCGGGGTTTCCTTGGGGTCGGCGTAGAAGGTGATGCGTACAAAAAAGCGCTCGCTCAGGATGTCGTCAAACTGCTGCATGTCTGTGATGTAGCAGCGCCGCGAGGCCAAAAACCCCGACACCACCGCCACCGTGCCCAGGCGACTGGCGCAACTGGCGTTGAGGATGTAGTGCGGTTTGCCTTCAAGTGCGACGGTCATGGGGGGGAATTCTCCTAATGTGTTCTGAGGACGGGGCCCTTGGGGCGGGCCCGTTGCGGTGGCTGGAGTCTATGGATTCCAATGGCCTCATGTTATCTGTGTGCGACGGCATTGTTTCCTTGCGCGACGCTTGTCAGGACCACGGCGGCAATTGCTTGGATTGCATTCGCCCCTGTGCGCATGTCGTATGGCGACAATCGCAAGTCGCTAAACTGTCATCTGTTCAGTCTCGCGACTCGTACATTGCAATCACATTTGCGCAGCCCTTGCAGGGAGCGCCAGAACCAAACTTAAGGAGTTACCCGTGGCTGAAGAATTTGACGACCTGGACCTGAACACGCTCAATGACGAAGAATTGACCGAGCAGGTTCATGACGACTTGTACAACGGCCTGCGCGAAGAAGTGGTGGAAGCCACCAACATCTTGCTCGGACGCGGCTGGTCTGCAGCCCGCGTGCTGGACGACGCACTGGTCGAGGGCATGCGCATTGTGGGCGTGGACTTCCGCGACGGCATCCTGTTCGTTCCCGAAGTGCTGCTGGCGGCCAACGCCATGAAGGGCGGCATGGAAATTTTGCGCCCCTTGCTGGCCGAGACCGGCGTTGCACCCATCGGCAAGATGGTGATCGGCACGGTCAAAGGCGACATCCACGACATCGGCAAAAACCTGGTCGGCATGATGATGGAAGGCGCGGGCTTTGAGGTGATTGACCTGGGCATCAACAACCCCGTCGAGAAATACCTTGCTGCGCTCGAAGAGCACAAGCCCGACATTTTGGGCCTGTCTGCCTTGCTGACCACGACCATGCCTTACATGAAGGTCGTGATCGACACCCTCAAAGAAAAAGGCCTGCGCGACGACTTTATCGTGCTGGTGGGCGGCGCTCCGCTGAACGAAGAGTTTGGCAAGGCCGTGGGCGCAGACGCCTATTGCCGCGACGCCGGTATTGCGGTGGAAACCGCCAAAACCCTGATCGCTGCCCGCCGCGCGGCTGCAGCGGCTTAAAGCCCAAACCTGCTTTAAGCCATGGCTGCCGCGGCAAACACCTTGGTGATTGCCTGTGGCGCCTTGGCAAAAGAGATTGTTGCGCTGCGCCAGGCCAATGGCTGGTCGCACATGGACGTGACATGCCTGCCCGCCGAACTGCACAACCGCCCCGAAAAGATTCCGGCGGCGGTGCGCGAAAAAATCCAGCGCTTCAAGGGCCGCTACGACCATCTGTTTGTGGCCTATGCCGATTGCGGTACGGGTGGCTTGTTGGACGTGGTGCTGGCCGAAGAGGGCGTGGAACGCATTGCCGGGGCGCATTGCTACGAGTTTTATGCCGGGGCCAAGGTGTTTGAGCAGCTGGTGGAGCAGGAAATTGGCAGCTTTTACCTGACCGATTTTTTGCTACGGCATTTTGAGCGGCTCATCATTCACGGACTTGGAATAGCCAAGCACCCGCAGTTGCTGCCGGTGTATTTTGGCAATTACAAAAAGCTGGTCTACCTGGCGCAAGCCGAGAGCGCACAAGGGCGTGCGCTAGGGCAGGGCGCCGCCGACCGGCTGGGGCTGGCATTTGAATACCGGCTGACCGGTTACGGCGAGCTCGATAGCAGCTTGCGGCAAGTTAATGAGAAAGTGATCCAATGGCAAAACTGATT
Source organism: Comamonas sp. lk (assembly GCA_945898115.1). Classification (GTDB taxonomy): domain Bacteria; phylum Pseudomonadota; class Gammaproteobacteria; order Burkholderiales; family Burkholderiaceae_C; genus Allorhodoferax. Next base: position 1,316 of record CAMDHS010000262.1, on the reverse strand, counting down.
GTTATTTCGTGGCGCGACATCCCCGCGCAAGTGGTCGTCAAGCGCGGGCGCGAGACCGGCAAGGTGCAGCTTTCGCACCGCTTCCAAGAAGCAGTAGACCGCGCCGCCATGCGTGCGGGCAAAGCCAGTTCGGGCGACTACCTGGCCGATTGGAAACGCAGCGACCCCACCGAATGCGGCGATGACATCCAGGCCGAGGCCAATGCCTGCGCCGAGCGCCTGGAAGCCCAATATTCCGACGACGACTTGCTGCGCATCATCCGCGCCCATGGCGTGGACGCTACCCTGGCCACCCCCACCGCCATTTCGCCCGAAGAATCCAACGTGCCGCTGCCCGAGGGAGAGGACTGATGTATTCCGTGCGCCGCTGGTCGGTGCGCCATGCGCGTGGCCTGGAAATTTTTTACCAAGGCTTTGAGCGCGTCTTTGTGGCCCTGCATCCGCTGTGGAAAGCCGTGGGCTACGAACGACTTGAAAAACCGGTGGCGGTGGTGGAAAAAGCCGTCAAAGGCCTGCTGTTTGACTGCCAGATGTGCGGCCAGTGCGCTCTTAGTTCTACCGGCATGTCGTGCTCCATGAACTGCCCCAAAACTTTGCGTAATGGCCCCTGCGGCGGCGTGCGCGCCGATGGCAACTGCGAAGTCAAGCCCGAGATGCGCTGTGTGTGGGTCGAAGCCTATGTCGGCAGTCAGCGCATGGTGGCGGGCAAAGAGGCGATCAAGGTGGTGCAGTTTGCGGTGGACGGGCGCCTTAAGGGCAAGTCGTCCTGGCTGAAAGTGGCGCGCGATAAAAACGCATGAGGACCCAAGCATGAGATTTGACGACGAACCCGTTCCCGGCTACCCGCTGCCCATCCTGCCCGGCCACACCTCGCCAGGGCGCCTGGAACGCGTGTTGCGCAGTGGCGCTTTTGCCATCACCGCCGAGATGGAGCCGCCCGACTCCGCCAACCCCGACGACGTGTACCGCCGCGCCCGCGTGTTTGACGGCTACGCCGACGCCATCAACGCCACCGACGGAAGTGGCGCCAACTGCCATATGTCGAGCCTGGCGGTGTGCGCCTTGCTCACCCGCGTGGGCTACGCGCCAGTCATGCAAATATCCTGCCGCGACAAAAACCGCATCGCCATTCAGGGCGATATCTTGGGCGGCGCGGCCATGGGCGTGTGCAATATGCTGTGCCTGAGCGGCGACGGTGTGCAAACCGGCGACCACCCGCAGGCCAAACCGGTGTTTGACCTGGACTGCATGTCACTGTTGGAGATTGGCCGGGACATGCGCGACGAGCACCGTTTCCAAAGCGGGCGCAAGGTCAC
>CAMDHS010000261.1 GCA_945898115.1 Comamonas sp. lk | reverse complement strand
CCGATTGGCAGCAATTGCGGTCGCAATCCGGTATACCCCTGGCCGCCGGTGAAAACCTCATCGGCGCGGCCCGCTTTGCGCAAGCCTTGCAAAGCCAGGCCTTTGGCGTGCTGCAGCCCGACATTGCCAAGTGGGGTGGTATTTCGGGCTGCTGGCCGGTGATCCAAGCAATCCGCGAAAGTGGTGTGCGCTTTTGCCCGCACTACCTGGGCGCGGGCATTGGCTTGATGGCTTCAGCCCATGTGCTGGCCGCAGCTGGGGGCGACGGCATGCTGGAGGTGGACGCCAATGACAACCTCTTGCGCAGCTTGCTGGCCCCGCCCTTTGCGCAGGTGGTCAATGGCTGCATCACGCTGGAAGAGACGCCAGGCATTGGTGTGACGCCCGATATTGTGGCCCTGCAGCTGGCCTGTAGCGCTGCGCCAAAAAGCAACTAGCCCTAGCCGCACAGGGCTTAGGCAGTTGCGGGCCTGAGCCACTGCGGGTTTGCGGTGGTGCCCGCTGCGCCTGTGCCGCCTGTCAGGCTTGCGGTTTGGCCTGCAATTTGTCCTGGGTCTGGGTGTCAAAGTCGCTGGCGTCGTGGCGCTCGTGCAGCTGGTTTGCCAGCGGTCCCATCACGCGGTTGACCATGCGGCCCCGGCGTACGGCTGGGCGTTTTGCAATCTCGTCGGCCCAGCGGATCACGTGGGTGTATTCCTGCACTTGCAAAAACTCGCCGCCTTCGTACAACTGGCCCTTGGCCATGCCGCCGTACCAGGGCCAGATGGCGATGTCGGCAATGGTGTAGTCGTCTCCCGCAATAAAGCGGCTCTCGGCCAAGCGGCGGTTGAGCACGTCGAGTTCGCGTTTAACTTCCATGGCAAAGCGGTCAATCGCGTACTCAATTTTGAAAGGCGCATAGGCATAAAAATGCCCAAAGCCGCCACCCAGATAGGGCGCGCTGCCCATTTGCCAGAACAACCAAGACATGCATTCGGCACGCAGCGCAGGCTCAGTGGGCACCAGGGTGCCAAACTTCTCAGCCAGGTACAACAAAATGGCGCCCGACTCAAACACCCGCACCGGCGTGTCGCCGCCGCTGTAGTCCAGCAGCGCTGGAATTTTGGAGTTGGGGTTGGCCGCCACAAAGCCGCTGCCAAACTGCTGGCCTTCGTTGATGCGAATCAGCCAGGCGTCGTATTCGGCGCCGCTATGGCCCTGGGCCAGCAGCTCTTCGAGCATCACCGTGACCTTGATGCCATTGGGCGTACCCAGCGAATAAAGCTGCAGCGGGTGCTTGCCGCGCGGCAGCGCCTGCTCGTGCGTGGCCCCGGCCACCGGGCGGTTGATGTTGGCAAAACGCCCACCATTTGCCTTGTTCCAGGTCCAGATTTTGGGTGGGACGTAATCGGTGGGATCAGACATGCGTTGCTTTCAAAAAATGGGTTTCGCCAAGGCTACACGATGCGCCAAGGTCGGGACTGCGTCAGAGTCACCTGTGCGCAGGCGCGGCAGTCAGCACCCAGGCCAAAGCGCCAAAAACCGACAGGCCTAAACCCAGGCGAGAGCCAGGGCAGGCCGCCGACGCGCCCGGCGCTCTTCAAGCGCCTAAGCGCTGGGAGCGTCCTTAGCGATTTTGGCGGCGATATAGGCCATGGCCTCTTCCACCTGGTCCACCAAAATCAGGCACAACTCGCCCGCCTGCAGCGCGTCCATGGCTTGGTCGATGGCCACAAACTCGCCGTAAATCTCGGAACGTTGCGTGGCTTTTTTGGCGCTTGCCAAGCCTTCGCGCAAGAGCGCCATGACTTCGCCGTCCTGGCGGCCGCGCTGGCACTGGTCTTCGAACATCACCACTTCTTCAAAGGTGTCGCCCAAAATTTCGGTGATCTGGCGGATGTCCTGGTCGCGCCGGTCGCCCGGGCCGCTGATCACCACCGAGCGCCGGGTGGCCGGCATGGTGTTGACCGCGTTGACCAGGGCCAGCATCGCGTCCGGGTTGTGGCCGTAGTCGGCAATCACGGTGGCGCCCCGGTACTGGAACACGTTAAAGCGCCCAGCCGCGTTGTCGTTGTCGGTTGAAAAATCGGCCAGCCCACGGCGAATCGTGTCCCAGTCAAGGCCCAGCGCCCAAACCGCTGCCACGCTGGCCATCACGTTTTCCACCTGAAAACCAATGCTGCCGCCCAGCGTGACCGGAATGTCCGCCAGGTTGACGTAGTGCTTGATGGCGCCCTTGGCAGCGACGAGCTGCTGGTTTTCTACATAGACCACGGCGTGGCCCTGGGCGCGGTGCGTTGCCATGACGGGGTTGAACTTGTCCAGGGCAAAAAACGTCACTGCGCCCCTGCACTTGGCGGCCATTTTGGCTACCACCGGGTCGGCGGCGTTGAGCACGGCCGTGCCCTTGGGCGCGACGTTTTGAACGATCACGCGCTTGAGCACCGCCAACTCATCGACCGTGGTGATGTAGTTCAGGCCCAGGTGGTCGCCGCTGCCTACGTTGGTGACCACGGCCACGTCGCAGTAGTCAAAGGCCAGGCCTTCGCGCAGCACGCCACCGCGCGCGGTTTCCAGCACTGCGGCGTCCACGTCAGGGTGGTGGAGCACGCTTTTGGCGCTCTTGGGGCCGCTGCAGTCGCCGGTGTCAATGCACTGGCCGCCCACATAGACGCCGTCGGTGTTGGTCATGCCCACGCACCAGCCCTGGTGCGCCAGCAGGTGCGAGATCAGGCGCACCGTGGTGGTTTTGCCATTGGTGCCGGTGACAGCGATGATGGGGATGCGCCCGTCTTGCCCGCTTTTGAAAAGCTGTGAAATGATGGCCTCGCCCACCGGGCGGCCCTTGCCGAAAGAGGGGCTCAGGTGCATGCGCAAACCCGGTGCGGCGTTCACTTCAACCACGCCGCCGCCCTGCTCTTCAATCGGGCGAAGAATGCTGTCGCACACCATGTCCACGCCGCAAATATGCAGGCCCACCATGTGGGCGGCGGCTACGGCGCGCGCAGCGACGTCGGGGTGCACGTCGTCCGTCACGTCGGTGGCCGAGCCGCCGGTGGACAGGTTGGCGTTGTTGCGCAGATTGACGCGCTGGCCTTTGGCTGGAATGGTCTCAGCGCTAAAGCCCTGGCCGGCCAGGCAGGCGTGGGCAATCTCGTCGAAACGGATTTTGGTGAGCGACGTGGCGTGGCCACTGCCGCGCTTGGGGTCCAGGTTGACCTGATCGACCAGTTGCGCCACGGTGTGCACGCCGTCGCCTAACACCTTGGGCGGGTCGCGCCGGGCCGCAGCCACCAGCTTGTCGCCCACCACCAGCAGTCGAAAGTCGTTGCCCGGCATGTAGCGTTCCACCAAGATGCGGTCGCGAAATTCGGTAGCCACTGCGTAGGCGGCGCGCAACTGGGGCTCGGTGGTGATGTTGACCGTCACGCCCTTGCCCTGGTTGCCGTCCAGCGGCTTGACAACTACGGGCAGGCCGATTTCGAGCGCGGCTTGCCAGGCGTCGTCGGCATTAATCACGGCGCGGCCCATGGGCACGGGGACGCCTGCGGCGTGCAGCAGTTTTTTGGTGAGTTCTTTGTCTTGCGCAATGGCTTCGGCAATGGCGCTGGTGGCGTCAATTTCGGCGGCCTGGATGCGGCGCTGCTTGCTGCCCCAGCCAAAACGCACCATGCTGCCGGTCGTCATCCGGCTGTAGGGAATGTTGCGCGCCAGCGCGGCGTTGACGACTGAGCCGGTGCTGGGCCCTAGGCGCACGTCTTCGTCGAGCTCGCTGAGCTGGTGCAAGGCGCCAGCCAGGTCAAAGGGCGCGTCGTCGAGCGCGGCGGTGCACAGGGCCTGCGCCAGATCAAACGCCAGGCGGCCCACGTCTTCTTCGCTGTACTCCACTACCACCTGGTAGACGCCAACTTCAAGCGTGGGCTTGGTGCAGCTAAAGGTGACTGGGCAACCGGCTTGCGCTTGCAGCCCCAGGGCGGCGAGTTCGAGCACCCGGGCCATGGGTACGGCGCCCTCGCTGCCAATGGTTTGAAACGGGCTGACCTCGGGAAAGCGGGCGCGCAAGCGTGCCTCAAAACCTGGCAGTTGCCCCACATCGCATTCCTGCGGGCTGCAGGAAACGACGGCTTGGATGGCGGGGTGGTGGCTCCAGAGATTGGGGCCGCGCAGTGCGCGAAGGCGGGTTACTTCCATGGCGTATTTGGTGTGGGTGCTCGGTGGGCGTATGGATAAGGATTTGATCAATACGGCGCGGATCAATACGGCGTTTTTTGCGGGTTGGACTCGAA
>CAMDHS010000260.1 GCA_945898115.1 Comamonas sp. lk | reverse complement strand
GCCACCGACGTGAGCAACGCCGCGCGCACCATGCTGTTTAACGTGCACAGCAACACCTGGGACGGCGAACTGATGCAGGCGCTGGACATTCCGCCCAACATGATGCCGCGCGTGCTGCCCTCAGCCGCGCACTTTGGCGAGGTGCTGCCCGCGCTCTTAGGCCACGCGCTGCCCATAGGCGGCGTGGCGGGCCACCAGCAAAGCGCGCTGTTTGGCCAGGCCTGCTTTAGCGCGGGCATGGCCAAAAATACCTATGGCACGGGCTGCTTCATGCTGATGCACACCGGGGAAAACTTCCAGACATCGACCAACGGCTTAATCACCACCAGTGCAGCGCAAGCCAGTGCTACACCCGAATTTGCCCTGGAAGGCAGCGTGTTCGTGGGCGGCGCCGTAGTGCAGTGGCTGCGCGACGGCCTGGGCGCCATCCGCAGCAGCGCCGAAGTGCAGGCGCTGGCTGAAACTGTGCCAGACAGCGGGGGCGTGATGCTGGTGCCCGCTTTTACCGGCCTGGGCGCGCCTTATTGGAACCCCGAGGCGCGCGGCACCATCACGGGCCTGACGCGCGGCAGCACCACCGCCCATATTGCGCGCGCGGCCTTGGAGAGCATCGCCTTCCAAAGCGCAGCCCTGCTGCAGGCCATGGCGCGCGACGCGCAGCAGGCGGGTGCGGCGGCCGTCACCGAGCTGCGGGTGGACGGCGGTGCCTGCATCAACGACTTGCTGATGCAGTTTCAGGCCGATTTGCTGGGCATTGCCGTGGTGCGCCCGGTGGTGACCGAGACCACCGCCCTTGGCGCCGCCTATCTGGCCGGCCTGTCCTGCGGCCTGTACCCCAACACCGAGGCCTTGAGCGAACTCTGGAAAGCCGAACGCCGCTTTGAGCCACGCATCAGCCCCGCGCAAGCCCAAGAAAAAATGCAGCGCTGGGAACACGCGGTGCGCCAGGCCACTGCGCTGTAACTTCTGGGCAATGGTTGGGGGCGCCGGTGGGCCGTGGTTAGACTCTGGGCGCATTTCCACTCCCAGAGAACCACCCCATGCAGCAACGCATCGCATTCATAGGCGGCGGCAATATGGCCAGCGCCATCATCGGCGGCCTGCGCAAGCAAGGCTGGCCCGCCGACCACATCGACGTGGTCGAGCCTTTTGACGAGACCCGCACCAAGTTGCACGAGCAGTTTGGCATCACCGCGCGGCCCCAAGCGGGCAGTTTTTTGGCCCACGCCGACATCGTGGTCTGGGCCGTAAAGCCCCAGACTTTCAAAGAAGCCGCCGCCCAAGCGCAAACCCACACCCGCGCCGCCCTGCACTTAAGCGTAGCCGCAGGCATTGGCAGCGACACGATTGCGCATTGGCTGGGCAGCGAGCGCGTGGTGCGATCTATGCCCAACACCCCGGCGCTCATTGGCAAGGGCATTACCGCCCTGTTCGCCCGCGCCGCCGTCAAGGAGGCTGACAAAGCGCTGGTCAACCAGGTGCTGAAAAGCACGGGCGACGTCATGTGGGTGGGCGCCGAAGCGCAGATTGACGCGGTAACCGCGCTCTCCGGCTCCGGCCCGGCCTATATGTTTTATTTCATGGAAGCCATGCGCGAAGCCGGCATCGGCATGGGGCTAGACGCCGCGCAGGCCTACCAACTGGCAGTCGCCACCTTTATTGGCGCAGGCGAACTGGCCAAGGCATCCACCGAGCCACCCGAGGTGCTGCGCCAGCGCGTCACCAGCAAAGGCGGCACCACCTACGCCGCGCTGACCGCCATGGAGGCCAGCGGCATCAAACCGGCCTTTATTGCCGCCATGCAGGCGGCGCAAGCGCGGGCGCGGGAGATGGGGGAGGAGTTTGGGGCGGGTTAGGGCCAGGTCCTCAAGCGCCTTGTATTTCGCCCTCCGATTGTCCAGACGGAATTCCTCGCGCCAATCTAAAAATGTACAAGTATCGATACAATCATGACGGTGCCAAGAAATAAGCCAATTGACTGGATCGGGTCATCGTTCAAAGACTTGTGCGACGACGAAATTTTCCCTGAGGACGCGCGGCGGGCCGCTGGGTATCAGCTACGCAAAGTGCAGCGCGGTGACGATCCAGATGACTGGAAGCCTTTTGATGCCGTGGGTGCAGGTACGAAAGAGATCCGCATTAAGCAGACGGATGGTGCATTTCGAGTGATGTACGTGGCCAAATTTGACGATGCCATTTATGTCCTGCATTGTTTCAAAAAGAAGTCACAGAAGACCAGCCAAAGGGACGAGGATTTGTCAGTGCAACGTTACAAAGACATGATGTGGACCAGGAGCAAGAAATGAGCAGCCAAAAAATCATTACCCACCGTACGCCTGCGGATGGCAATATCTTTGCCGATCTTGGATTTGCGCTTGACGAGGCGGCAAGGCTGCTGGCTGACGCTGACCAGGCCATTGATGAAAAGCGGGCAATCAAGCAAATGCTCATGGCCGAGATTGTGGGCTGGATCGATGCGCAGAATCTCAAGCAGGCCCAGGCTGCAGAGATTCTTGGTGTTACGCGTCCACGCATATCCGATGTGGTCAATCAAAAAACACCGAAGTTCACGGTCGATTCTTTGGTGGACATGGTTTTGCGCACGGGTAAGCACGTTCATCTGTCTGTCCTGTGAAGCGTGAAGTCAGATGGCCACATTGCAGTTGAGCAAACCGTGGCACCTACATCGCGGAAAGAATTTGCGGCCATTCAGGCGGCTATGCGGGCTGATCTACGCAATGACAGCGCGGAAGACGTACAAGGAATTTGGGGCTGACTGAGCCCCGTATGGCGTTTCTAACGAATATCAAGGCTGGTTATGCGCAAATTTCATCCGAGTTACGACTTGCTGACTCTTGAAAACTTTCAATCTATAAAAAACAGAACCGAAATTCCAATTCGGCCACTGACGTTTCTCTATGGCCCAAATTCGGCGGGAAAAAGTAGCGTATTAGATGCACTCCGTTTTATGGAGGCGTTTTTTAAGTCTGAACGATCGGTAGTGCGGCAAATGATTGAGAGATGGGTGCATATTACTAAAAGCAACGAACCCTCGGACGTTCAAGACGCCACATGTATAACGGTTGCAGTGAAATTTACTGATGAATATTCTATGTTTCATACTGGCGAGCCATTTTGGTCGCCGGATGATGGCGATCTACCAGCGGAATTTCAAAACAGTCCTCTTCTCGACAAAAATAAACTCAAGTCCAAAAGTGACTCGTTGAATACTCTCGATACGATTGGAATAAGTATAAAGGCAGACTCTAGAGATCTAGATTTGCTATCCCTAACAGTATTTTCAAATGGCACGAATATTTTGAAAATCTCTCCAGTTGAAGATGGTGATAATTATGATTATGAGGGTCGTGACGATTGTATATTAGAGCTATTCTATGAAGGATTTGGAATTAGGTTAGCCGACTTGGCCAAAAGACACGCCAATTTTCAAGAAGAAAAAACATCATATAAGTCACCTTGTAATCTTCGTTGGGGGCAAATAAACCTAGCTGGCCATTCTTCGCATTCTTACCCTTTTGAACGCGATTTAATAGCAATAGGAAACTCTATTTTAAAGTATCTAAAATTACTCACTTTTATACCCCCCAACGTCGCCAGTGATAGAGGAACATTATTAAATCACCACTTAATTACATTTCAGTCTTCTTCCCGCCCTTCGCTTAAAACTAGGTCAAAGCTTACATTAGCACCAGCGTTAGTTTTTGACTCTTTAATGAATCTGTCGCCTAAAGTAATGGACGAGTTGGCAGCATCAAAATTCCAAGAGCAGGCGGAGATTTGGACAGTAGACGAGGAGTCACAACCGCGTACTCCGGTTACAGACTCGGATACCGCTATGTTGGCGTTTAATCGGGGCCTTGGTCAAGTACTGAAAGGTCTCACCGCTACGTCACGCGGTCCCGAAACTCTACATACTTTTGTGAACCGGTGCCTTTCAGAGCACCTATTTCTCGATCAGGGCTATCAGCTTACCTACGATGTTTGCCGCGTTTTACCGTCTGAGCTTTCTGGCAGCACGAACGACCAGGTTTTCGCAGCTTTGATCGTTTGCGCCTTGATAGACAACGCAGGGAGAAGCTTGACGTTTGAGGATGTGGGTACGGGTATTCCCGACTTCGACAGAAGTCGACTGTTTTCACTGGTTTCTCAAATTCGGGGTTGTTATAAATCATAGGGTTACGTGAGATTTTGGCCCGTTTTTCAAAACTCTTGTAATGGCACGTTTTATAGGGTTTTCACCGTATTCACTTGCTTA
>CAMDHS010000259.1 GCA_945898115.1 Comamonas sp. lk | reverse complement strand
CAGCCAGCTCGCCGCCGAAGGCCTTGCCGCGCTGCAAAGCGGCGCTTTCCATATCTCTACCGCCGGTGTGACCTACTTCAACACCACGCCCATTGGCCGCGCCGTGACCGGCACCATGCTGGTGGCCGCCATGAAAGAAGACGACGTCCACATCTGGGGCGATGGCAGCACCTTCAAGGGCAACGACATTGAGCGCTTTTACCGCTACGGCCTGCTGACCAACCCGGCCCTCAAAATCTACAAACCCTGGCTGGACCAGGCCTTTATTGACGAACTCGGTGGGCGCTCAGAAATGTCGGCGTTCATGACGGCGGCTGGCTTTGGCTACAAGATGTCGGCCGAGAAGGCCTATTCCACCGACTCCAATATGCTGGGCGCGACCCACGAGGCCAAAGACCTGGAGCACTTGTCCAGCGGCATGATGATCGTCAACCCCATCATGGGCGTGGCGTTCTGGAAAGACGAAGTTGAAGTCAAGCGTGAAAACGTGACCGTGCGCTTTGAAGAAGGCCGCCCCGTGGCCCTCAACGGCGTGGAATACCCCGACCTGGTGGAGCTGATTCTGGAGGCCAACCGCATCGGCGGGCGCCACGGTTTGGGCATGAGCGACCAGATTGAGAACCGCATCATTGAGGCCAAGAGCCGCGGCATTTACGAGGCCCCGGGCCTGGCGATGCTATTTGCCGCCTACGAGCGCCTGGTGACCGGCATCCACAACGAAGACACCATCGAGCAGTACCGCGACAACGGCCGCAAGCTCGGGCGCCTGCTGTACCAAGGGCGCTGGTTTGACCCCCAAGCCATCATGCTGCGCGAAGCCGCCCAGCGCTGGATTGCCCGCGCCGTGACCGGCGAAGTGACCCTGCAACTGCGCCGGGGCAACGATTACTCTATCTTGGACACCACCTCGCCCAACCTGACCTACCACCCCGAGCGTCTGACCATGGAAAAAGGCGAATCCATGTTCTCGCCGGCCGACCGCATTGGCCAGCTCACCATGCGCAATCTGGACATTGTGGATACCCGCGCCAAGCTGGGCATTTATGCGCAAAGCGGCCTGCTGGGCCACGACGCCGGTACCGACATGCTGGGCATCACCCACACGCCCAAGGTCTAAGGCGCGCTGTCCCAGGTCCACTTTTGTTAGGCGCGAATATGGTCAGCACCAGCAAATCGACGTCTTTCACCCTGTGGGTGCGTGCGCTGGCGGGCGCCATGGCGCTCACCGGCCTGGTGCAGCTGGGTTTGCAGTGGCAGCACCAGCAAAGCCTGCAGGCGCAAGCGGCCACGCGCGCCGAGTTAGCCACCGCGCCCAGCGACGCGCTGGAGCGGGAATTTTTGCGCTTTCGCCACGGCTTGCTGCGCCAGCTCTCCGAGCGCGAAAACGCCGATCCGCAGGCCCTGGTGGAGCGCGCCGCCTTGCTGCGCTCGCGCACGCTGCTGGCACGCCAGTCGCCCAGTTCGGCTGCCTTGCTCACGGACGCAGGCCACGCGCGCCTGCTATACCAAATGCTGGCACTCAGCCAGCAAGCAGAAAACATGGGCGCAGCCACGCGCCCCGAGACCGACGGCCTGCGCGCGCTGCTGCGCGAATCTGAGGCTTTGGTGCCGCCGCTGGATCGTCTGGTCAAAGACGCCCAAAGCATGGCTGCTGGCCGCCTAGAGCAACAAACCACGCAAGTGCAATTGCAAAACCGCCTGCTGGCGGCGCTGAGCTTTGTGCTGCTGGCCTTGCTGCTGGGCGCGGCTGCGGCCACCTGGCTGCAAAACCGCAGGCAGGCCAGCGCAGAGAAAAAGTCGCAGGCGCTCAATGCGCATTTCCGTGAAACGCAAATACAGGCCGAGCGCGCCAACCGCAGCAAGAGCAAATTTTTGGCCAATATGAGCCACGAATTGCGCACGCCTTTTAACGGCATTTTGGGCATGCTCGGGCTGCTGAGCACCACGGGACTGAACGCCCAGCAGGCAGACTATGTCAAGACGGCCAATGCATCTGCCAGCCACCTGCTCAATGTGCTGAACGACATTTTGGACATTTCGGCCCTGGACGAGGGGAAAATCAGCATCCACCCCGAGCCCGCGCACCTGCCGCAATTGCTAAAAGACATAGAGAGCGTGATGCGCCCGCAGGCCGCGGCCAAGGGCCTGGGCTTTGTGTTTGAGGTCAGCGGCGAAATTCCACCCTGGGGACTGATGGACGTCACGCGTTTCAAGCAAATCCTGTTTAACCTGATCAACAATGCGATCAAGTTCACCGAACGCGGCGCGGTGGCGGTAACCGTGCGCCGCGCGCCTCCTGACCCCCAAGGTGGCACGCATGGCTTAGGTCCGGTGCTGCTGATTACGGTAGAAGACACTGGCATTGGCATGGACGAACTGGCCATGGACGGTCTGTTCCAACGCTTTCACCAGGTGGACAACAGCGTGGCGCGCCAGTTTGGCGGCTCCGGGCTGGGGCTGGAAATATCGCAGTCACTGGCCCGCATGATGGGTGGCGACATTGAGGTGCGCAGTACGCCAGGCCTGGGCTCGTGTTTCACGCTGGACCTGCCCTTTCGGCTGTGCGAGCCGCCAGCGGCCATTTCTGCCTTGTTGCCGCTCTCCGTCTCCACCGAAAGCATGGGCCAGGCGGCCGCGCGCAGCATCCTGGTGGCCGAAGACAACCCGGTTAACCGCAAGTTTGTGGGTATCTTGCTCGAGCGCATGGGCTACCAAACCACGTTTTGCGAGAACGGACAGCTCGCCGTGGAATGCGTGCAGCAGCAAGACTTTGACCTGGTGCTGATGGATGTGCACATGCCGGTAATGGACGGCTTGGCCGCCACCCGCGCCATCCGTGCGCTCAAGGGCGCCGTCAAGAACATCCCCATCATCGCCCTCACGGCGGACGCCATGAACAACGCGCAAGAAGAGGCGCTGGCCGCCGGTGTGAACTTCTTTGTCACCAAGCCCGTGCACATGGCCCAGCTGCAAGAGGCTATTGAGCGCTGCTTGGCGCTGCAGCGCAAACGCCAGATCGCCGCCAAGACCGCCCCTAAAAGCGCCGAACCAGCGGCAAAAAGCTAAAGAAAAAGGTTAGTGGGCGCGTTGGCGAATGGCCAGCAAGCCCACATCGGCCGGATGGGCCACCAGGTACTGCGGCGCGATGGCCGCAAGTGCGGCGGGCGCAATGCCCAAGGCCTGCAGGCCTGGCCAATGGCCGGTGGCCACGTTGTCGGCCTGCATGGAATCCAGGTTGTCTAGGCTCATCACCGGCTCGCCGGGCATTAGCCCCAGCAACACCGCTTGCACCTGCCCCATCCAGCGCGGCAAGCCAATCACGGGGCGGCCCCGGCCCTGGCGGATGCCGCTCAGGCAGGCGGCAAGTTGCACCAGTTCACGCAAGGTGTAAACCTTGGTCCCCACCAGCTCGTAAATCTGCCACTGCGGCGTGCCCGACAAGCCGTTTTGTACGCTTTGCACCACGGCGCTTGCCACGTCTTCCACCCACACGGGCTGAAACTTCGCGTTCGCCCCGGCCAAGGGCATGACTGGAAAGACCTTTTGCAGCGCGGCAAACACATTCAAAAACTTGTCTTGCGCACCAAAAATCACGCTCGGGCGCAGCACAGTCAAGCCGGTGCGGTCGGGTGCTGGCGCGGCGGCGGACGCGCTGGTGGGCCAGCCCAAGATCTGCATCAGCGCCGCTTCGCCCTGGCCTTTGCTGCGCAGGTAGTTGGATGGGCAGCCTTGCGGCGCAACGTGGTCGGTGCCCAGGGCGCTGATGTGCACCAGGTGACGCACGCCCTTGGCCCGGCAGGCGCGGGCGATTTTTTCGGGCAACTGGCGGTGCACCCGGTCAAACGCCTCAGGCGTGCCGTGCAGTATGGCCACCAAGTTAACCACCGCGTCCACGCCAGCCACTGCTTTGGTGAGCGCCGCCTCGTCATGCACATTACATTCCAGCACGGTCAGGCCCGGCAAATGCTGCACCTTGCGGGCGTTGACCGCGCGCCGGGTGGGGACGCTGACGCGAAAGCCCGCGCGCACCAACTTTTCACACACATGGGCACCGACAAAACCGGTGCCGCCCAAGACCAAAATATGTTTCATGCTGGCAACTGTAGCGGCTAGCGGCGAGCGGCCCTTTGCGCAGGGTCAAATGGGCTTAAAGGACGACCGGCTCGGTTTCCAGGCGCAGGCCAAAGCGCTCGTACACGCTGGTCTGTATGGCACGCGCCAGCGTCATCACCTCGCCGCCAGTGGCGCCCTGCCCGTCGGCGGACGGGCCACGGTTGACCAGC
>CAMDHS010000258.1 GCA_945898115.1 Comamonas sp. lk | reverse complement strand
CCCCACGGTTACAGCCACTTCCCCATATGCCCGTGCAGCACTCAGTTGGTACGCAAGGGCTCCAAGCGCCCTTGGTCCAGCCGCAGTTGGCGGCTGCAGCGCTGCGCCAGGCTGGCGTCATGCGTCACCAGCACAAAGGCCGTGCCGTGTTCGCGGGCAAGGCTGAGCATCAGGTCAAACACGCCGTCGGCCGTGCTGCGGTCCAGGTTGCCGGTGGGCTCGTCGGCCAGCACGCAATCGGGCTGGGTGACCAAGGCGCGGGCAATGGCCACGCGCTGGCGCTCGCCGCCCGAGAGTTCGGCAGGGCGGTGGTGCAGGCGCTCGGCCAGGCCCACGCGCTCCAGCATGGCGCGCGCCTTGGCGCTGGCCAGCGCGGGCGCGGCGCGGCGAATCGTCAGGGGCATGGCCACGTTTTCCAGCGCGCTGAACTCGGGCAGCAGGTGGTGGAACTGGTAGACAAAGCCCAGATGCCGGTTGCGCAGCCGACCTTGGGCTGCTGCGTCCAACCCGGCCAGCGGCTCGCCGCACAGGCTGACACTGCCAGCACTGGGTGCATCCAGGCCGCCGAGCAAATGCAGCAAGGTCGATTTACCCGAGCCTGAGCTGCCCACAATGGCCAGGGTCTCGCCCCGGTGCACTTGCAGGTCAATGCCTTGCAGCACGGTAACGTCAAGCCGCCCCTCGCTAAAGCGCTTGCGCAAACCCGTGCATTGCAGAATGGCGTTTGGCTTATTCATAGCGCAGCGCCTCGGCGGGGTTGATTTGCGAGGCACGCCAGCTCGGGTACAGCGTGGCGACAAAAGCCATCAGCAGGCTGATCAGCGCCACCGGCAAGATGTCGGCCTGCTGCGGGTCGCTGGGCATGCGGCTGATCAGGTAAATGTCTTGTGGCAAAAAGGTGGCGCCCAGCAGGTGCTCCAGCGCGGGCACGATGACGTCAATATTGAAAGCCACGCCCAGGCCCAGCAGCAGCCCGGCGAGCGTGCCAATCACCCCCACCATCGCGCCTTGCACCATAAAAATCCCCATGATGCTGGCCGGGCTCGCGCCCAAGGTGCGCAAAATCGCAATATCTGCGCGCTTGTCGGTTACTGTCATCACCAGGGTGCTGACCAGGTTAAACGCGGCCACGGCCACGATCAGGGTCAGGATGATGAACATCATGCGTTTTTCCACCTGAACGGCGGCAAACCAGCTGCGGTTTTGCCGCGTCCAGTCACGCACCAGCAGCTCACCAGACAAGCGCCGGCTCAGGTCTTGCGCTACCTCGCGCGCCTGGTGCAGGTCGCGCAGCTTCAGGCGCACGCCGGTGGGGCCCTCCAGGCGGAAGATCTTGGCCGCGTCTTGCCAATGCACCAGCGCCAGCGTGGAGTCGTATTCAAAATGTCCCGAGTCAAAGGTGCCCACCACCGTCATTTGTTTCAGGCGCGGCACCACGCCAGCCGGTGTGACCTGGCCACTGGGCGCCACCAGCGTCACCACATCGCCCATGCGCACGCCCATGGAGCGGGCCAACTCGGCGCCCAGCACCACGCCAAAGCCGCCGGGCTGCAGCTGCTGCAAAGCGGTTTGCTGTACGGGCGTGGCCAGGTCGGTGACTTCGGGCTCCAGCGCCGGGTCAATGCCGCGCACCAGCACGCCCTTCATGTCTTCGCCACGCGCCAGTAGGGCTTGGGCAGCAATAAAGGGGGCAGCACCAACCACTTGGGGGTGCGCGCGGGCCTGCAGCAGGGTCTGCGTCGGGTCCAGCAAAGTGGCGCCGCCCAGGCCGTAGATCTCAATGTGCGACACCACGCTGAGCATGCGGTCGCGCACTTCTTTTTGAAAGCCGTTCATCACGCTGAGCACAATAATCAGCGCCGCCACCCCCAGCGCAATGCCCAGCATGGAGACGCCCGAGATAAACGAGATAAAGCCATTGCGCCGCGTCGAGCGCCCCGCACGGGTGTAGCGCCAGCCAATGCGCAGTTCAAAAGGCAAGTTTTGCAGCATGGACATCGGGCTTAGTCAGGCAGTACCGCGCCCACAACCGCACCGGCCGCCTTGACGCCGGTCTTGACCACTACCGCGCCAGTGGTGACCACCGCGTCAGCCACTGCCACCACAGCGCAGCCCGAGCACGCTGACGCCACGGCCAGCAGAAAAAACCACTTCATTGCGAATCCTTACAAGTCTTAGGGGCCGATTGTCGCAGGGGCGCGGCGCAGCCCGGCGCGGTTCTGGCGCCGCCGGTGCGAGACAATCGCCCCATGCACCTTGTGATTCCCTTTGCCGCCCCCGCTGGCCCCCAATGCCAGGCGGCGCTGGAGCGGCTAGAACTGCCGCACCTCAAATCGCTGTTGCACAGGCTGTCGCCCCACGGCGAACTGCAGGGCCAGGCCCATGATCTCTCGCCCCTGCCAGAGCGCGTGCTGAGCCAAAACGCCTTTGCCGACGGCCTGATTCCCTGGGCCGCGCTGCGCGCCCGCGCCCTTCCCAACGTCGCCCCCGGCGCGGCCTCGGGGCTGATCACGCCCTGCCACCTGACGGTGCACGCCGACCACATCGCCATGCAAGACCCGGCGGCTTTGCGCCTGGAAGCGCAGGAGTCGCTTGCGCTGCTGCAGGCCATGGCACCGTATTTTTTGGAAGACGGCCTGAGTCTGCACTTTTTGCAAGCCGACACCTGGCTGGTGCAAGGCGAGGCATTGCGCGGCCTGGCCACAGCCTCCATCGAGCGCGTGCGCGGGCAAAAAGTGGACCCGTGGATGCCGCGCACCGAGGCAGCGCGCTTGGTGCGCCGCCTGCAAAACGAGATGCAGATGCTGCTCTACACCCACCCTGTCAACGACGCCCGGGTGGCGCGCGGCGCGCCTATGGTGAACTCGTTTTGGCTCAGCGGCACCGGCGATCTGCCAAACAACGCCCCGCCATTTCTGCAAGCCACCGTACTTGACACCCTGCAAGCCCCCGCGCTGCGCGACGACGCTGCGGCTTGGACGCAAGCCTGGCTGGCGCTGGATCGTGGCCCGCTTACGGACATGGCGCAGGCGCTGGGCCAGCGTGGCCATTCCACCGAAGCCGGACCGGCAACCCTGACTCTGTGCGGCAGCGACACGGCCCGCACCTGGCGCCTGCAGCCGCGCAGCCTTTTGCAGCGAATCGGCTCCACGCTGCGCACCGCGCCCCCCACCGTTATTTTGAAAAACCTATGAACATCACCCCCCGCGACATTCCCCCCCGCAGCGTTTGGGCGCTCGAACAAGCCGGCGTGCACCCGCTTTTGGCGCAGCTCTATGCCGCGCGCGGCGTAACCCAGCCGGACGAACTGGACAACGCCTTGTCTAAACTACTGCCGCCCGATGGCCTAAAGGGCGTGCGTGAGGCCGCAGTGCTGTTGGCTGACGCCATTGCCGCACAAAAACGCCTGTGCATCGTGGCCGACTACGACTGCGACGGCGCCACCGCCTGCGCCGTGGCGGTGCGCGGCCTGCGCCTGCTGGGCGCGCAACATGTGAACTATTTGGTGCCCGACCGTGTGGTGGACGGCTACGGCCTGACCGCCCCGATCTCGCAGCGCGTGTTTGACCAAGGCGCCGACGTGCTGATTACCGTGGACAACGGCATTGCCAGCATGGAGGGCGTGGCCCGCGCCAAAGCCCTGGGCCTGCAAGTGCTGGTAACCGACCACCACCTGCCAGGCGCCGCCCTGCCCGACGCCGACGTCATCGTCAACCCCAACCAGCCCGGCTGCACTTTTGAGAGCAAGGCCATGGCCGGCGTGGGCGTGATGTTTTATGTGCTGCTGGCGCTGCGCAGCGAGCTGCGCGCGCGCGGCGTGTTTGATGCTTCGCCAACACAGACCCAATTTCCCGCCGGGCCGCCCCAAGGGAAATTAGCCCCCTCGGGGGGCAGCGAAGTACGCGCAGCGACGAGCGTGGGGGCTCAACCAAAGCTTGATGCACTTCTACCGCTAGTCGCCCTAGGAACCGTGGCCGACGTAGTGCGCCTGGACGCCAACAACCGCCGCCTGGTCGCCCAGGGGCTCAAGCGCGTGCGTGCGCTGGCCATGCCCGAAGGTCTGGCGGCGCTTTTTGTGGCCTCGGGTCGCCAGGCGGCCAAGGCCACGACCTTTGACTTTGGCTTCGCTCTGGGGCCACGCATCAACGCCGCCGGGCGCCTGTCGGATATGACGCTGGGCATTGAATGCCTGCTGACCGATGACCCGGCGCGCGCCGATGAGCTGGCGCGCACGCTCGACGGCATCAACCGCGAACGCCGTGTGATTGAAGGCGATATGCGCGAACA
>CAMDHS010000257.1 GCA_945898115.1 Comamonas sp. lk | reverse complement strand
CCGAGCACATCGCGCAGATAGGCGCATTTATCTGCGCCCCCGGCGATACCCACCACGCGGCAGCCCTGGATCTTGGCGATCTGGCAGGCCATGGAACCCACGGCACCGGCCGCCGCCGACACCACCACGGTTTGACCCGCTTTGGGCTTGCCAATATCGAGCAGGCCAAAGTAGGCGGTGAAACCGGTCATTCCCAGGCCGCTCAAATAGCTGCTGGCGGGCGCGAGTGCCAAGTCAATCTTGCGCAGGAACATGGCGTCCACCACGCCTGTGGTTTGGATGCCGGTCAGGCCGGTCACCACGTCGCCGGGCGCAAAGGCCTTGGCATTGGATTCAAGCACCGTGCCCACGCCAAAGCCGCGCATCACCTCACCCGGTTTGACTGGCGGCATGTAGCTGCGCTTAGGGGCAATCCAGCCGCGCATGCCGGGGTCGATCGACAGCATGTGCATCTGCAACAGCACCTGGTTGGGGCCGGGCGCGGTTGGCGCGTCGTGGGTAATCTGCCAGGTCTCAGGCCCGACCGGGCCGGTGGGATAGGCGCGCAGGCGCACTTGCGTGACTGGTAAAGCAGACATAAAACCTCACTATTGACATCGATAGTGTCATTATATGAACGCACCACCCGTCAATGGCTAGCGGGTAAACCCGCGCGTTCAGGCGGCCAGTGCCCGCAGGTCCAGCGCCAGGTGCGCCAGCGGCGCGCTCCAGTCGCGCGCCTGGGCCTGGCGGTACAGGCGCGCGCTGGGGTACCAGGGCGAGTCGCTGCGGTGCATGAGCCAGCGCCAGTCGGGCAGGTGGGGCAGCAAGACCCAGGTGCGCTGGCCCAAGGCGCCGCTCAGGTGGGCCACGCTGGTGTCCACTGAAATCACCAAGTCAAGGCAGGCACACAGCGCGGCGGTGTCAGAGAAGGTTTGCAACTCCGGGCCAAAATGCAGCAAACCCTGGGTCTGCAGCGCCGCCTGGTCGCTGGGGCGCACGTCTTTTTGCAGGCTAAGGTATTGCGGTCCCTCAGGCAAATGCGCCAACAGCGCGGCCAGCGCAATGCTGCGGTTGTGGTCGTCCTGGTGCGTCGGGCTGCCGCTCCAGACCAGGCCCACGCGCAGGCCCGTGTGGGGTCCGAGCCGGTCGCGCCACTGCGCTTTGCGCTTGGGATCTGCATGCAGATAGGGAACCGGGGCAGGTATGGAGTCCAGATCCGTGCCCATCGCCAAGGGCAGGCTCAGCAGCGGGCAGTGGAGGTCAAAGTCGGGTAAGGCTTGGCCCTGGCGAACCAGTTGGTCAACGCCAGAAAGCGTGCCAAACAACTCAAAAAGCGCAGGTTCGGCTTCCAGCACCACACGGGCGCCCAGGTCGGCCAAGCCTTGGGTGTAGCGCACAAATTGCAGGCTGTCGCCCAGGCCCTGTTCGGCGTGCAGCAGCACCGTCTTGCCGCGCACCGGGGTGTCACCCAGCCACAAGGGCTGGTGAAAATTGCGCTTGATGGGTGCAAACGTCGCGCGCTTCCAGCGCCAATGGTAGTCGGCAAAGCCTTGGCGCAAATGGCCCTGCAAGAGCAGCGTCAGGCCGCGGTTCCAGTAGGTGTCGGCGTGCTGCGGGTCGAGGGCGAGCGCTTGGTTGCAGCAGGCCACCGCCTCGTCCAGACGGTGCTGCTGCTTGAGCGGGGCAAAGCGGTTGGCTAGGGCGAGAAGGTAGTTGGGCTGCAGTGCGATAGCCTGGTCGTAGCTGCTCAGGGCCAGCGCCGCCTCGCCTGCCGCCTGGTAGGCGTTGCCAAGGTTGAGGTGGGTGGCAGCAGAGCGCGGGTTCAGCGTCAAAGCGTGGTCGAAGCTGGCAATGGCCGCGTCCGTTTGTCCCAGCGCCAGCAGGGCGTTGCCCTGGTTGCTCCAGGCATCGGAATAGGCAGGCCGCAGGGTAATGGCCAGCGCATAGCTCTCCAGCGCAGCTTGGTCCTGCCCAAGTTCCACCAGGGCGCTGCCCCGGTCGCAAGCGGCTTCGGCATAAGCAGGGTTGAGCGCTAGACATTGGTCAAAACACTCTACGCCTGCGGCGAACTGCTGCAGTTTGCACATGGCGTAGCCCAGTGCGTAATAGGCCGCAAAGCTGTCAGGGCGGACTTCGATGGCGCGGCAAAGCAGGTCCACCGATTGGTCTAACTGTTGCGTCTGTGCCTTGAGTACGCCCAGCAAGAGCAGAACGTCAAAGTCCAGTGGCGCGCCTGCCAGCAGTGGTTCGCACAGGGCTGCTGCCTGCGCATGCTGGTGTTGGGCCTGTAGCGTACGCGCCGCCTGCAAGCGCGAGGCGCGCGTGGGGTCGCCTTCTGGCATCTCGGGCGGCTCGGGGTCAGGCGAAAACGGTGTCGGCGCGAACATGGCGGTGTAGTGGGTGGTCCCAGGCGCTAGCGCGGCGCCAAAATCGCCATGGTGATGCGGGAGATGCAGGTCAGGTCGCCAGCTTCGTCGCGCAGCTCAATGCCCCAGACCTGCGTGGTGCGGCCCCGGTGGATGGGGCGGGCGGTGCCGGTGACCCAGCCGCTGGTCGCGCCTTTGAGGTGGTTGGCGTTGATGTCCAGGCCCACCGCGCGGTGGTCGGGCGGGCATGAAAAAGCCGCGCCGCACGAGCCCAGCGTTTCGGCCAGCACCACTGACACGCCGCCGTGCAACAGGCCATAGGGCTGGCGGGTGCGCGCGTCTACCGGCACGCGGCCCACGATGTAGTCGTCGCCGACTTCTATAAATTCAATGCCCAAATGCGTGTCGGCCGTGTTGGCGGTGCCTAGGGTCAGGAGTTCAACCGATATCGGTTTTTGCCAAATGCGCACAGGTATTCCTTGGTGTCAAAACTGCCACTGTAGCTGCCCTTGAGCGGCCTTAGCGCCAACGCAGTCACTCAGGCGAATTTGCGCGCGAGTTCGGCAATGTGCTGGGGCGAAATGCCGCAGCAGCCGCCCACCAGCGTGGCGCCCTGGTCTACCCAGCGCTGCGCCCAACCCACATAGGACAGCGGGTCGAGGTCGTCGCGGATGTCCAAAATCACAGCGTTGGCCGTGGCTTTTTTGGACTGCGCTGGGAAAGCATTGGCGTAGACGCCAATGTCCACCGCCGCGCCTGCAGCAGTAATCGCTTGTTTGGCCGCGACCACTGCCGCTTCCATCACCTCCGGCTGGCTGCAGTTGAACAAAATGGCTTTCGCACCCAGCGCCAAGGCTGCATTTACTGCCATGCCCACGGGCTCGCCCGAGCGCAGCACCGGCGTGTCGCCCTCGGGCTCGTCGTCCAGGGTGAACGAGATCCACAGGGGCTTGGGGTTGCCGTTCAGCGCGGCGTGCACTGCCTGGATTTCGGCAATCGAGCTTTGGGTTTCGGCCAGCCACACGTCCACCGATGCGTCTAGGCCGGCAATCAGCGCTTGGTGGATGCGCACCGATGCCTCGCGCTCAAACAAATCGGGCCGGTACGAGCCCAGCGCCGGGGGCAGCGAGCCCGCCACCGTCACCGGATGGGGCGCGGCGTCCGCACTCGCGCGTGCGAGTTCGCCCGCCAGCCGGGCCAGCGCCACGCCTTGCGTGTCAAAACGCTCTTGCCCAATGTGAAAAGGCACGACCGCGTAGCTGTTGGTGGTGATGATTTGCGCGCCGCCTTGCACAAAAGCGTCATGCGCCTGGCGCACAAACTGTGGCCCCTGCATCAGCGCCAGCGCCGACCACTCGGGTTGCTGAAAAGGCGCGCCCATGCGCTTGAGTTCGCGGCCCATGCCGCCGTCAAGAATCTTTACTGTTGCCATGTTCGGTATCTCCAAAAAAAGTGTTGAGCGCATCCGTGGGCAGCTGGCCCGTAAGGCCAATGGCCACCAGCGCCGCGCCACCGGCGGGCGCTGCGCATTTGCGCACGCTGCCCTGGCGCCCGGCAAATTGCAGCTCGGCCCAGGGCGCGGCGTCCTGGTCCAGCTGCAAAAAGCCCTTCAAGCGTAGCAGGCCCGGCGGAACTGCTTTGAGCCAGGCTTGCAGCGCCGCCAGCGCAAAGCGCCGCTGGGGCTGGCAAGACCAGCTGGCGAACTGCTGGCCGTGCTGCGGCGCAAGCCCCGCGCCCAGCAAGGGCCCAAGCGCGCCGCTGGCCGCCACCCAGCGCGGGCCGCCAGGCAGCGCCGTGCCGCTGAGCACCGCCATTGGCACTTGCGCTTGGGTGGTGGGCCACTGGGCAATGCCGGGGGCGGCGCTGTGCAGCCAGTCTTGCACGGCTTGCAACTGCGCGGCACTGGCCAAGTCGCAGTGGTTCAGCACCAGCTGGTCGGCCGCGCGCACCTGGCGCAGCACGGTGTCGGCCAGCAGCGGGTCGTGGGCCTGGGCCAAGGCGCAGCTGGCATCAAGCACCACCACCACGCCGTCCAAAGAGAGGCCAGGG
>CAMDHS010000256.1 GCA_945898115.1 Comamonas sp. lk | reverse complement strand
AGGTGGGACAGGCGGGTGTTGTTGAGCGGCGAGAAGAGGTGTCTGAGAATCAAGTTGATAATTCCGGGCTAAGGGGAAGAGGGCGAGCGCGCAGATGCGCGCCACGCGGCCCCAATGATAGGCACTAACTTTCACGTTAACAGCAAAGGCACCGGATGATTGGCAAACTCACAGGAATCTTGAGCGACAAGAACCCCCCGCAAGTCATGGTGGACTGCGCTGGCGTGGGCTATGAGGTGCAAGTGCCCATGGGCACGTTTTACAACCTGCCCGCTTTAGGCGAAAAAGTGTCGCTGCTGACGCATTTTGTGGTGCGTGAGGATGCGCAGATTCTGTACGGCTTTGGCTCTGTGCAAGAGCGCGCTGCCTTTCGCGAGCTGATCAAGATCTCGGGCGTGGGCCCGCGCACTGCCTTGTCGGTGCTCTCGGGCATGAGCGTGGCCGATCTGGCGCAGGCCATCACCCTGCAAGAGCCCGGCCGCCTTACCAAGGTGCCTGGCATTGGCGCCAAAACCGCGCAGCGATTGCTGTTAGAGCTCAAGGGCAAGCTTGGCGCCGACATCGGTGCGCCTTTGGGCGCGGCCAGCGGGGCGCAGTCGGACATTTTGCAAGCGCTGCTGGCGCTGGGCTACAACGACAAAGAAGCGGCGCTGGCGCTCAAGGCATTGCCGCCGGATGTGGGCGTGAGCGACGGCATCAAGCTCGCGCTTAAGGCGCTGGCGCGCTAAAGCGCTCGTCCCAGCCCAGCCTTCAAGGATTGCCCAAAAAGACGAACACGCGCGTTGCCGTGTCGTCCGCTTTGGCGATGCCCAGGTAAATCGGCCCCAGCGGTGTTTCGCCGCCCAAATACACGCTGCCTGAGCGCACCAAATCAACGCCCTGCGTCTCAGAATAGCGCTGGCGCATGGTGCCGCCCTCAAATGACACGCCAATGCGCAGGTCGCCCCGCAGGCCCAGCGGCATCTGGCTGATGATCTTCTCGGAGCGCAGGCCCAGGTAGCGCATGTCCGACCCCACAAGCTGTTTGAAAGCCAGGCCCGAGAGGTTGTTCAAACCGCCCAGGGTGGCTGCGTCAGTAATGGGCAACACGCCTTGCGTGGCCTGCGTAAAGGCAAACTTGCCTGTCAGCACATACGAGCCCAGGCCCAGTGCCTGGCTCAGGCTACCGTCGATCTTGCCGTAGTCGGCCGCCTGCGTTTGCATCAGGCGGGCGCGCCAGCCCTGGGTAGGAAAGAAGGGGCTGTTAAAGCGGTCCAGATCGGCCAGGGCAAACCAGGCGCTGGTCGCCTTGCCAGAGTCTGGGGGTACCAGGCCGTCGGCGCCAATCGTGGTGGACGCGCTTAAGTTGCGCCGCAGCAAGCCGGTTTTAACAACGCCGTAGCGGCCCAGGCTCAGGCCCACGCCGGCGTTGACCTCGGTGAATTCGTTTTTGAGCCGGGCCTGCGCTTGGCCGTTTTGGTACAGATCCACCGACTGCGAACCGGCGAGCGCCTGCGTCTCGACAAACCAGGGCTGGTCGGCTTCCAGCGGCTGGTAGCCGTTGACGCCCGCCAGGTTGTCCGAACCAAACTGGCCGGTCACCAGCAGCTCGCCGCCGCTGCGGTTGAGTTGCGTCATTTGGTAGGCCAGGCGCACGTTGTAGCGGGCGTCGTCGCGCGTACCCCAGGCAAAGTTCACACCGCTGCGCACAAAGTTGGGCCCCCAGGGCTTGTCGGTGGCAAACAGACGCAACACGTTTTTGTCTTCGTGCTTGACCAGCTGGTAGGCCACGTTGCTGTAGCGACCTTCGCCGTAGGCATAAAGCAAGTCGTCTTCCAACGTCTTGACGTCGAGCGCGGCGCCCGGTTTGCTGCGCAGTTGCGCGGTGAGTTGGTTGGCGCGCTCGTTTTCCATGCCCGGGGTTTCCAGCGCGTCGAGTTTGACCTGAACCACCGGGCTGCGCGCCATGCGACGCTGCCAGCGCGCGTAATCGGCGGCGCTCACCGACAGGCGCGCGAGTTGCGCCTGCGCTGCCGTTGCACCGGCATAGCCACGCGCAATCGTCTCTTCGCTGCGCTCAAAGTCACCCGCTGTTATGCCGTCCAGTTCGGGCCGGATGTAAATGTCCACGCCCGGGCGCAGCAGATCCAGCGACTTGGTGACGTTTTGCTCGGTCAGCAGGTTGATCATCTGCGCCGTAACCGAGAGGGGCGAGGCGTCAATGTCCTCGGACTTGAGCAAGGGCGAGCCCACGTTGATGGCGATCACCACATCGGGCTTGCACAGTTGCCGCACTTCGGCCACCGGCACGTTGTCCACCAGGCCGCCATCGACCAGGCTCAAGCCCTCATATTTGACCGGCGCCATCAGGCCGGGTACCGACATGGTGGCCCGCATGAGCGAGGCCAAATCGCCGCTGCGCCAGACCCGCGCTTGCCCGGTCACGATGTCGGTGGTGATCAGCGCCAGCGGCAGTGGTTGGGCCTCGACCCGTTGCGGCGCGCTGTGGGCCTGCACCAGGCGGTCGATAAAGAATTTGATCTTTTGACCGCTCAGCACGGCTGACGGAAACTGCAGTGCACCGTTTTTGAGGCCGCCTTCGGTGCCGGGAATATAGGCTTGCGACAGACCTTTCATGCGCGGCGTGAAGTCGGCATAACTGGCCGCGTCGCTGAACATGTCACGCCAGTCGGCCTGCTGCAGCGCCGCCTGCATGTCCGCCGGAGACAGGCCCGAGCTGAACGCACCCGCCACCAGCCCGCCCATGCTGGTGCCCGCAACGCAGTCCACTGGAATGCGCAGCTCTTGCAGCTTTTTCAACACCCCCACATGTGCCGCCCCCCGCGCCCCACCGCCGCCGAGCACCAGGCCAATGCGGGGTGGCGCTACTTCTTGTGCCTGCGCCATGGCAGCCAAGCCCAGAATAAGAAAGGCCACGAAAGGCCGAAAGCAGAAATGGTTGTGGAATTGGATATTCATTTGGCGATTCTAGTCACCACGTTTGTCATTCGTGTTTACCTATTGATGGCCGCGCCGCCCCAAGGTCAAACGCAAAAAACCCTGCAAGGCTTGCACCTTGCAGGGTTTTTATCTTTGGCAGAGTGAAAACTAGTCACTCCGACGCAGCATGGCGACTTACAGCTAGGCGTTTGGGCGCAGACAGTAGCAAAGCTACGACCAGCCCAAACAACGACGCTGTAGGTCGTCAGGCAAGGAGCAATTACATGCCCATGCCGCCCATGCCGCCCATACCACCCATGTCACCACCGCCCATGCCGCCCATGCCGCCAGCGGAGTCATCCTTTGGGGCTTCAGCGATCATGCACTCGGTCGTCAGCATCAAAGATGCCACCGATGCCGCGTTTTGCAGCGCGGTACGGGTCACTTTGGTGGGGTCCAGGATACCCATTTCGATCATGTCGCCATAGGTGTCGTTGGCGGCGTTGAAGCCGTAGTTGCCCGAACCCGCCATCACCGCGTTCACCACCACAGAGGCTTCGCCGCCTGCGTTGTAAACAATCTCGCGCAAAGGCGCTTCGATGGCTTTCAACACCAGCTTGATGCCGGCGTCTTGGTCAGCGTTGTCACCCTTGATGGTGCCAGCAGCTTGCTTGGCGCGCAGCAGAGCCACGCCACCACCAGCCACGATGCCTTCTTCCACAGCAGCGCGGGTAGCGTGCAGGGCGTCTTCCACGCGGGCTTTTTTCTCTTTCATTTCGACTTCGGTGGCAGCGCCAACCTTGATCACTGCCACACCGCCGGCCAACTTGGCCACGCGCTCTTGCAGTTTTTCGCGGTCGTAGTCGCTGGTGGCTTCTTCGATTTGCACGCGCACTTGCTTGACGCGGGCTTCGATGTCAGCAGCCGCACCGGCGCCGTCGATGATGATGGTGTTTTCTTTGCCCACTTCAACGCGCTTAGCGGAACCCAGATCTGCCAAAGTCACTTTTTCCAGGGTCAGGCCGATTTCTTCAGCGATCACCTTGCCGCCGGTCAGGATGGCGATGTCTTCCAACATGGCCTTGCGACGGTCACCAAAGCCAGGGGCTTTGACGGCGACCACTTTCAGGATGCCACGGATGGTGTTCACGACCAAAGTTGCCAGGGCTTCGCCTTCGACATCTTCAGCAATGATCAACAAAGGACGGCCAGCCTTGGCGACTTGTTCCAGTGTGGGCAGCAGGTCACGGATGTTGCTGATCTTCTTGTCGAACAACAGCACAAACGGGTTCTCCAGCAAAGCAGCTTGCTTTTCTGGGTTGTTGATGAAGTAAGGCGACAGGTAGCCGCGGTCAAACTGCATGCCTTCAACGACTTCGAGTTCGGATTCCAGCGATTTGCCGTCTTCCACGGTGATCACGCCTTCTTTACCCACTTTGTCCATCGCGTTGGCGATGATGTCGCCAATCGACACGTCAGAGTTGGCGGAAATGGAACCCACTTGTGCGATTTCCTTGGAGGTGGTGGTGGGCTTGGAAGCTT
>CAMDHS010000255.1 GCA_945898115.1 Comamonas sp. lk | reverse complement strand
GCTCAAGTTCTACGCCTCGGTGCGCCTTGACATTCGCCGCACCGGCACCATCAAGAAGGGTGACGAAGCCATCGGCAACGAGACCAAGGTCAAAGTGGTCAAAAACAAAGTGGCCTCGCCCTTCAAGACGGCCGAATTTGACATTCTGTTTGGCGAAGGCATCAGCCTCCACGGCGAAATCATCGACATGGGCGTCAACGCCCACATCATCGAAAAATCCGGCGCATGGTACGCCTACCAAGGCGAAAAAATCGGCCAAGGCCGCGACAACGCGCGTGAGTTCTTGCGCGAAAACCCGGCGCTCTCGACCGAAATCGAAAACAAGGTGCGCGAATCGCTGGGCATCGCCCTGATGCCGGTCGCCGAAGCCGACAAAACCAAGGCCAAAAAAGCCGACAAAAAGGCAGACGCGGCCTAAAGCCGCCCAGCGCGGGTGCCGCCATCGCGGCGGCCCCGCGCGGGTGTCTCAGGCTGCGGCGCCCGTCCGCCGCGCTGCCTGATGGTCCCAGTGGCCCCACCGGTTCAGTCCATCCCTCTTCTTCTTATGGCAACAAGCACCCCTCTGTCGCTCACCGGTCGCGCATTGCGCCTGCTCAGCGCCCGCGAGCATTCGCGCGCGGAGTTGGAGGCTAAGCTCGCGCAACATGAAGAAACCCCCGGCGCGCTGGCCCAAGTGCTCGACACGCTGGCGGCCAAAGACTTCATCAACGAAGACCGTGTGGTCGCCTCCGTGCTGCACCGGCGCAGCGCCAAACTCGGCGCCGCCCGCATCAAGCACGAACTGCAAGCCAAGGGCCTGGAGCCCGAGGCCGTGGCCCAGGCGGTCAGCGATCTCAAAGCCACCGAACCCGAGCGCGCCTTCGCCGTCTGGCGCAAAAAATTCGGCACGCCCGCCAGCACGCCCGCCGAGCGCGCCAAACAAGTGCGCTTTCTGGCCAGCCGGGGCTTTGGCGGCGAGGCCATTGCGCGCGTGGTGTCGGGGGCGTTTGATGCGGATGAGGCTTGAATTTGCCTTAATCCCAATTTGGGACTAACATCATGCGCGTCATTGCTTTGTCGGCTTTGCGGGACTTCTGGGCCCGTCCAGAACACGCCAGCTCAGGGGAGCCGCTGCGGGCTTGGTACCAAGAGGTTAGCCAAGCGCAGTGGCAGCAACCAGCCGATATCAAGGCGGACTACGGTAGCGCCAGTATTTTGAAAAATCGGCGCGTTGTATTCAACATCAAGGGAAACGATTACCGCCTGATCGTGGCCATTGCGTACAGGGCGCAGTTTGTCTACGTGAAGTTCATCGGCACCCACGCCGAATACGACAAAGTGGACGCCGCTGTCGTTGACCAGTTCAAAGGAGTGTGACCATGGAAATCAAAGCGATTCGTACCGAAGCCAATTACCGTGCTGCTCTGCAAGAGGTGTCCGCTCTGGTTGATCTTGATCCGGCAGTAGATTCCCCCGACGGCGAGCGCCTTGAAGTGATGGGTGCGCTGGTGCAGGCATATGAGGCCAAGCACTACCCCATAGATCCCCCTGACCCCATAGAAGCCATCAAGTTCCGTATGGACCAGGCGGGCATGACAGTGAAAGACTTGGTGCCCTACATCGGCTCGCTCAATCGCGTTTACGAAGTTTTGTCCTACAAACGCCCGCTATCGCTAAACATGATCCGCCGGCTGAGCGAGGGGATGCATATTCCTGCTGAGGTGCTTATCCGCGCGCCCGTGCCGGTTGCTGCTTGAACCGACCCCCTCACATCCCCAGCATCAACTCCAAGTTCTGCACCGCCGCGCCGCTGGCGCCTTTGCCCAGGTTGTCCAGGCGCGCTACCAGCAGGGCGTGGGCGCATGGGACCTGTCGCAGCCTCTGCTACTATTGATTTTGACAACCATTCCGTGGCGAACCAGTCACTGCGGAATGATCACCATGGCAAACCATAGGGGGCAAATGCAATGAAATCTTTTTGGGCTACTAACCGCGCGTTCATACTTTTCTTGGTGCTTTTCGGACTGTTTCGCACCGCCATCGCCGACTGGAACCCGATTCCCTCGGGATCCATGCGCCCTTCCTTGCTAGAGGGCGACGTGGTGCTGGTCAACCGCCTCGCCTACGACCTGAAAGTGCCACTCACCAACCTGTCCTTGGCGCGCCTGGGTGAGCCGCAGCGCGGCGATATCGTCGTCTTCTTTTCACCCAAGGACGACACCCGCCTCATCAAGCGGCTGGTCGCGCTAGCGGGCGATACGGTGGAAATGCGCAACGGTGTGCTCATTGTGAACGGCGAAGCAGCGCAGTATTCCGAGGCAAGGCAGTTT
Organism: Comamonas sp. lk; assembly: GCA_945898115.1. GTDB lineage: Bacteria > Pseudomonadota > Gammaproteobacteria > Burkholderiales > Burkholderiaceae_C > Allorhodoferax. The sequence continues at coordinate 2,171 of CAMDHS010000255.1, read as the reverse complement.
CAAGAGCCGATGGACGAAGGACAAACGCTGCCTGCCTTGCGACTGCACGAACGCTTGGGCGCGCGTGAGAACCAGATTCAGTGGTTGGCAGGCGTGCCATCGTTGCGGTCTATGCCGGCCTATCGCGTTCCCGAAGGCCACTATTGGATGATGGGAGACAACCGCGACAACAGCGCCGACTCGCGCTACTTCGGTCCGGTGCCTCGGCATTTAATGGTGGGCCGCGCCCATCACCTAGTCTTGTCCGTGGCCTTTAAAGAAGACTGGCTGCCGCGCTGGGAACGCTTCGGAATGCCCTTGTCCTGAATCCCCCCGCATCACTGCCGCTTAGCCCCCGCCTTCCCCAAATCTGCAACCAGCGCCGCCACACGCGCCATGGCGGATGGGTAGACGGCGCTGTCTTCGCGTTTGTCTACCGCCATCACCATCACGATCAGCACGTCGTCTTGCACGCCGTAAACCAGGCGATAGCCTTGTTTGCGTAGTTTGATTTTGTAGTGGCCGGCCAGGGCGCCGTGCAGCTCGGCGCCGGGCAGGTGCGGGTTGTCCAGGCGTTTTTTGAGGAGTTTGCGCAGCGTCTCTTTGACAGAGCCGTCCAACGCCTGCCATTCGGCCCAGGCGCTGGGCACAAACTGCAAGCGGTACTTGTGTTTGGGCTTGGGCGCCGACTCAGATGGCATCGATATCGACTTCGATGGCATTGGCCCGCTCGCCCATGCGCGCGAGTACGGTTCGGTGCAAGTCTTGGTCAGCCAACTCTTCGAGCATGGCTTCAAACAAGGCGGGCTCCACCATATAAAAAGCGGCCTTGTTGTGGTTTAACACCGCCACCGGCCGGCTTTTGGCGTCGCGCAGCACGGCGGCCGGGTTCTTTTTGAACTCGGACATGCTGATCGTGACATCGGAATAGATTGTTTCCATCAATTGGCTCCAAATTTAGAGCCAATCATAGCGCCAAAGCCAGCGCCAATCGGGGCGCCAAATTCACATCCCCAGCATCAACTCCAAGTTTTGCACCGCCGCGCCGCTGGCGCCTTTGCCCAGGTTGTCCAGGCGGGCTACCAGCAGGGCGTGGGCGAAGCCGTCTGCTGCGGCGTCGTTGGCAAACACGCGCAGTTCCATTTGGTTGGTGCCGGCTAACGCCACGGCGTCTAGTTTGTTGTCGGGCGTGGCGGGCTCTACGGTGACAAAGTGGCTGCCTTTGTAGTGGGCGCGCAGCGCGGCTTCTAGGTCTTGGGCGCTGGGTTGGCCGGGCAGGGTGTCCAGGTGCAGGGGCAGTTGCACCAGCATGCCTTGGGCAAAGTTGGCCACGGCGGGCACAAACAGGGGGCGGCGCGTCAGGCCGGTGCAATGCATGATCTCGGGAATGTGTTTGTGCTTCAGGCCCAGCGCGTACAGTTCCATGGCAGGGGCGGTGCCTGCTTCATAGGCCTCCATCATGGGGCGCCCGCCGCCTGAATAGCCGCTGACCGATGGCAAACACAAGGCAAAGTCGGCGGGAATCAGGCCTGCGTCTATCAGCGGGCGCAAGAGCGCAATGGCGCCGGTGGCGTAGCAGCCGGGGTTGGCCACGCGCTGGGCGCTGGCAATGCGCTCGGCTTGCCCAGCGCAGAGTTCGGCAAAGCCGTACACCCAGCCCGGCGCCGTGCGGTGCGCGGTAGACGCGTCAATGATGCGCGGGCCCGCTTTGCCAGACTCGCGCGCCAGGGCGTCCACCATGGCGACCGACTCGATGGCCGCGTCGTCGTGCAGGCACAAAATGACCACGTCGGCCTGGGCCAAAAGCGCGCGTTTGGCGTTGGCGTCTTTGCGCAGCGCGGGGTCAATGCTCAACAACTCGATGCCCGCCATGGTGCTCAGGCGTTCGCGGATTTGCAGGCCGGTGGTGCCGGCTTCGCCGTCGATAAAAATCTTTTTCATGGAAAAAATGGTCTTTGAATGGATAACAAAACCGTGCCATTTTTTGGGCCCTGGAGCCTGAAAAAAAGCCTTGTTGCACCCGTAAGAACGGGGCAAGTTTGATGCACCGCAACATGATACAGTCCCAAGGCTAAGCGCCTAGGCCTTGCTTTGGCTGCACAGAGTCGGCCCCGCCCGGCAACCATTTGTCCCGTCGCAAAGAGAGAAGTCATGAAGATCCACGAATACCAAGGCAAGGAAATCTTGCGCAA
>CAMDHS010000254.1 GCA_945898115.1 Comamonas sp. lk | reverse complement strand
GCACGAGGTGGCGGATTGGTGCGCGGGTGGCGGAGCCTGGGTTGGTCGAGACCGCAGTGTCGGTGGCCTCCACGGTAGCTGCGCTAGTGGTGTCTGATTGGGGGCTGGAGCTTGCTTTGGTGTTGTTCATGGTGACTTATGTTGCGCTGTCCGTAGACGGCGCGGTGTTCTTCTTGGCGCGGCAGGCGTCGGAGCAATAGCGCACCGACTCCCAGTTCTTGGCCCAGGCTTTGCGCCAGGTCATGGGGCGCTGGCAGACGGCGCAGGGTTTGGAGGGCAGGCTGCTTTTGTTGCCTTTGAAATCGTTTTTCATAGCGCTTTCAAGTCGGTTCTCAGTTCGGTTCTCAGATCGGTTGTCACGCAAGGTCCACAGCGTGGTCGCCGGGCACTTCTTCCATGTCGGCGAACAGGTCAGTTTGCTGGGATGGGCTCGTAGCTTGGGTCTTCGACTTGGCGGAACTTCCCGCGGTATTCGCGCGCCGCATGCCGGTTTGCGCCATGCCACTCTTGCGCGAACCGTGGCGCGATTGCACCGCGTCGGCCTCGGCGCGCGCCTCGGGGGTTTTGCGCAAGCCGTACAGGCGGTCTTTGGCGGCTTTCACTGCTTGCTTGTCGTCCACGATGGGCGCGGGGTAGTCGCGCCCTATGACGCAGCTGGCCATGCGTTCGAGCGTGTCGTTCATCTTCCAGGGCTCGGCCAGATAGGGCAGCGGCACGCGGGCCAGCTCGGGCACCCAGTGGCGGATAAAGGCGCCGTCCGGGTCCTGGTCTTGCGCCTGCTTGGTGGGCGAATAGATGCGCAAGGTGTTGATGCCGGTGGTGCCGCTTTGCATTTGCATCTGGCTCCAGTGGATGCCGGCCTCAAAGTCGAGAAACTGGCGCGCCAGAAAGATGCCAGTGGGCCGCCAGTGCAGCCACAAGTGGTAGGACGCAAAACTCACCAGCATGGCGCGCATCCGAAAGTTGAGCCAGCCTGTGGCTTTGAGCGAGCGCATGCAGGCGTCCACCATGGGGTAGCCGGTTTGGCCGGCGCACCAGGCGTCAAACCGGGTGGCGTCAAAGTCGTTTTCGCGCAGGCCGTCGCAGACACTTGCAAAATTTTCAAACTCGATAGACGGCTGGTCTTCGAGCTTTTGCATGAAGTGGCAATGCCAGCGCAGCCGCCCGCTAAAGCTGCGCAGCGCCCGGGCCAATGCGCGGTCGGCGGTGTGGGCAATGGCGTGTTCGGTGGCTTGGTGCACCGCGCGCATCGAGATGGTGCCAAAAGCCAGGTGCGGGCTCAGGCGGCTGCAGGCATCGGGGGCGGTCAGGGGGCTGGACATGGCGCGCCGATAGTCGCGCCCGCGCCCGTCTAAAAAACCGTCCAGTTCGGCCCAGGCGCTGGCCTCGGTGCCGCTCTGTACCAACTTGGTGTCCGCCTGCAGGCCCAGCGCGTGCAGGCTGGGAATCTCTTGCAAATCCACGCCCGGCACCCCGGCAAAACCGCCTTGGGCCAGCACGCGGGGCGCATCCATGCGCGCCTGCCAGCGCTTCGCCCAGCCAAAGCGCGATCGCAGGCGCCGCACCACGCCAGTCTGCGTCCATTCCTGCCAGCGCACGCCGCGCTCAGCGCACCAGGCGGCCACGGCCTTGTCGCGCGCGTAGGTCCACAGGGGGCCGGTTTCTTCGTGGCTGAGCACATGGGTGAATGCGGTTTGCGCTTGCAACGCGGCCAGCACATCGACCGCTGCGCCCACGCGCACCAGCAAGGGCAAGCCCCGCGCGGCCAGTGTCGCGCGCAAGGGCGCCAGGCTATCGAGCACAAATTGCAGGTGGGCGGTGCTGAATTCCGGACTGGCCAGCCATTCGGGCTCAATGATGAAAAGCCCCAGCGCCGACTCAAAATGCTGCGCCGCCGCCAGAGGCGCATGGTCGTCTTGGCGCAAGTCCCGCTTGAACCAGACCAGCGCCCGCGAGGTGGCTGGGGGAGCTAGGTGCGGAGGCATCGCTCGGACTCTAGCAAAGGGCTGCGCCCGGCGCCGGTGCAGGGGCTTGTGGCGGTCAGGTTTCGGAAAAATCAGCGTGGACCATGGGACAGCGCTGGCTGGAGCTTTGCGGCCTAAAGCACTTTAATGATCCCGCTTCGCCCATTGCGTGGCCCACCGCCTAAGCGCAGCCTGAAGTGCGGCCACACTTCAGTAATGCCTGTTGCAATGCCCGCCAGCTATCTTGCCAACGCAATTTAGCTTGGCACACTAGAATAAACGTTAACAATTTCATTAAGGAGTGCTGTATGACTTTGCGCGCCAGTGACATCATTCCCATCAGCGAGGCGCGAGCCCGCCTTACCGAATTGGCCGAAGACGTGGTGGGCAGCGGGGCCGAAAAAGTGCTCACCAAAAATGGCGCGAGCTACGTCGCACTGGTAGACGCCAAAAAGCTGGATTACTACCACGCCCTGGAGCATGAGCATGCGGGCCTGATTCTGTTGTCTGAGGCCGAAATTGCATTGGGCCAAGTGATTGCGGGCCAGCGCTTGTCACCGGCAGATCTTGACCGCTTGCTCGCAGACTGATGCAGCGGCAAATCAACGCGCAGATCAGTGCGGCGCCCCACTTTGCCGCCAGCCTGCAGGCGGCACATGCATTTATGGTGGAGCAAGATGCCGTCAGTGCGCCAGGGCGGCTTGCCCAGCTCAAACGGGATTTGCGCGAAATGAGAACCTTGCTAGCCTGGTCACCGGCCAGTGGGCGCCCTGCGCGTTTTTTGCAGCCGGGTTCGGCGCAGGCCAGCCTGCGTCTGGCAGCGGTGCAGCGACTGGCCCAGTCGGCGGGCTTGCCCCACCTGCGTGAATATGTGGTGGGTGGCTACGTCGTGATCTATGCCCATTCAGACACCGAGGTGGTTTTGCTCGCACTCAAACACCACCGCCAACTCAGCTACATCACCCCCCAATAGGCACAGACATCGACCACTTTTGCTTAGGCACAAAAAAACCCGCGCTACGGTAGAGAGGCGGGTTTAGTGTCCCTTGCGGGCAAATTTGGTGGGATAGGTACCATTGAAAATCATGGTGAATCGCTGGTATTCTCTGTAATTCTCATGTCAAAATTTCAAAGATACCAACAAAAATACCAACAAATTCCAATGCTCACCTCAAGTTAATCCAGTGACAACCACTGGATTCTTTCCATTATGAATGATCCGGTGGTCTCGGGGGTGTGGGCTGATCGAGGTCAACTCCTCTGAGTTTGAGTAACGCGTCACCCCTCAATGCGGTCATGTGCCCTGGCTTTAAGTAGCCGGAGCTCCTGCCACCATGCAAGGTGTGAATCACGCCCAGTAACAAGCGAACCCAGTCGCGGTGCAGCTTCGCCTGCTTAGTCGCATGGCCATGGATTGCAGGGCGCCCCGTACTGGCGCCACCGTGAAAGCGACACTTCCCGCCTGCGCCTGTGCCAGGGTTTTTGCACTGCACGCCTGTCTGCCGTGCTACGGCTGAGCAGCGCGGCAAAGCCGCCAAAACCTGGCGCGCCTTTTCAATAGATTTCATTCATCAGATCCATGGAGTAATAGTTAAAAGCTTAATCTCTGTGCTTGGCCATGTCAATGAATTCGGAATAAATGACGGGGTGACAGTTCCTGTCACCGTCACTGTCTTTACAATACATGTGCGCCGGATTTATCCAGGCCACTTGCCAGGGCGCTTTACAAATTCATGGCTAAAGCGTCAGGCTGCGCCTCCTCCCGCACGCAGCAGACGTTGCAACGTCTGCGGGGATGGAGAAGTAGCAATGACCAATCAAATGACAGTTTCGGCCGATTCCATGGCCTATGGGCCAAGAGAATATTTCTGGGCACGTGACGTTAAAGCTGATTTATTGATGCCGGTGAAACCTGTGCTCACTCGCATCCAACCGGGACAACAAGCTGCAAAGGGGGCCCAATGCTGACCCAACGATTTGCTCAAGGACTGGAACTGTCAGTGCGTGCTCATGACGGACAAGTGCGCAAGGGAACCCGCATCCCGTATGTAGCGCATCCCATGGCCTTTGCCGCCATCGCACTTGAGTATGGCGCCGACGAAGACCAGGCTATCGCCGCACTCCTGCACGACGCGGTTGAGGACGGTGGGGCTGACTATGAGCAGGAAATCCGCGAACGCTTTGGCGCGCGGGTGGCAGACCTCGTTATGGGTTGTACCGATGGGGTTCCTGATGCCACTGGCAAAAAGCCGCCATGGAAGCAGCGCTGTTGCCGCTGACCGAAAACTGACCCACTTAAGGGGTATGTGCTGATCCAAAACTGACCCAGGTGTTTTACTGGCTCTGCCTGATTTTTAGGCAGGCGCAAAAAAGGTGATCACCAGGGAACTTTTAGGAAAAATCAAACGTCTGTACTTCCGCGACAAGAAGTCGCTGCACGAGATTGCAAAGTACACGGGCTTATCGCGAAACACGATTCGCAAGTGGGTTCGAGAACCCAAGGCTGAGGACGCATTGAAGTACGTGCGCCAGG
>CAMDHS010000253.1 GCA_945898115.1 Comamonas sp. lk | reverse complement strand
GCGCACTTCATCCTGCCCGCCCACGGCCACCCGCTGCCCGACGCGCTGGGCGCGATTGCGCACCTCAAGGCGCACCGCCTAGGCCGCGAGGCCAAGATTGCCGCCGTCATGCTGGCCAACCCCGATGGCACGCCCGACCAGTGGCTGCCCCTGGCCTATGACGATGTCAACCCGCGCCTGTGGCCGGTGGCCAAACGCTCGCTCTTGGCCCATGTGGAACACATCCAGTGGCTGCAGTCTGGCGAAGGCGCGCCATGAGCCCGCAAAAACCCCAAGCGCTGGAAGGCGAACGCCTGGCCAAGCGCGTGGCGCAAATACTGGGCTGCTCGCGCAGCGAGGCCGAGCAATACATCGAAGGCGGCTTTGTGCGCGTGGACGGCGTGGTGGTGGAAGACCCGCCGTTTCGGGTGCAGCAGCAGGCGGTAACAGTAGACCCCGAGGCCAGCTTGCTGAATATGAGCGACGTCACCCTGGTGCTGAACAAACCGCCGGGCTGGCTCGATGGTTTAACAGATGCCCCCATTCCCAGCCCGCACTACAAGGGCAAAAAGCCCAAGATCCACACCGCTCGCGAACTGCTCACGCCCGCGCACCGCAGCCCCACAGACGCCAGCGAGACGCGCGTGCTCAAGCGCCACTTCAACGCCCTGCAAGCCAGCGTGGAGCTGGAAACCGGCGCCAGCGGCCTGGTGGTGTTTACCCAAGACTGGCGCGCCCAGCGCAAGCTGACCGAAGACCTGGCTGTGATGGAGCACGAGCTGCTGGTCGAAGTGCAAGGCGAAGTACCGCCCGAGGCGCTGATTCCTATCGAGCGCGCACTGCGTGATGAACGCCAGCGCCTGCCGCACGCCAAGGTGAGCGTGGGCAGCTCAGGCCCGCAAGGCAGCCGGCTGCGCCTGGCGGTCAAAGGCGCGCACCCCGGTCTGGCGGCGCATTTGTGCGAAATCGCCGGGCTCAACCTGGTGGGCTTGCGCCGCATTCGCCTGGGACGCGTGGGCCTGGGCGACGTGGCGCCGGGCCAGTGGCGCTATTTAGGCGCGCACGAGCGGTTTTAAGCGGCGGTATCCAAAGCCGGATTCAAGCTCCGGTACCGAACTGCGATACGAAACTCTGGTACAAAACTCCGGTATTCAGCGCCCATACCGCACGCCGGTTTTCTGCTCCTTTCAAGCGTCAATATGAACGCAGCTTTGCCGCCGCAGCCCAGCCTAGTTCAGGCCGGGTGCACCACCACCAGCCAGGCACTGGCCGCCGTTTTGCCAGGGTTGCGGATAGCATGCGGCCGGTCGGCGGCATAACGCGCCGTTTCACCAGGTTTGAGGCGCTGGGTTTCTGCCCCAGTGGACACGTCCAGCGCGCCGCTTTGCACCGTCAGGTGTTCGCGCGCGCCGTCTTCATGCGCCATGGATTCCAGCGCGCCGCCGGGCTGCACGGTCAGTGCGTACCACTCAAACTGGCCGGCCAGCTCAATCGGCCCCAAGATGCGCAGCTCGCACAGGCCGTCCGGGCTGCGCAGCGAGGGCGCGGCGTGAGCGGGCACAAAACCCATGGCGGGCGCGGCAGCGGGCGGGGCGCTGCCCAAGAGTTCGGCCAGCGGCACACCCAGCGCATTGGCCAGGCGCCAGACCACAGCCACCGTCGGGTTGGCCTGCGCACGCTCAATTTGCGACAGCATGGATTTGGACACGCCTGCCATGCGCGACAGCTCGTCAAGCGACAAGGCGCGGCTCTGGCGCAGCGCCGCCAGCGTGGCACCCACGCGCGGTGGCTCGGTGGCGGGTGCCGCCTTGATTGAGGAAGAAAGTGATGAAGCAGGACGCGCGGCCACGAAATATCCCTTATAGTGGCGTTTGTTCGATATATTGAACAAACTAATTTATTGGTGCACAAACGAATAGCGCCATTGTGCCCCAGCTTTTTACCGAGGTTTCCATGCCACACACCGCCGCCGCCAGCTTGCCCGCTTCGCCGTTTTACACGCACATCGCCGCTGAACTCGCGTCGATTCGCACTGCCGGCCTGTACAAGGCCGAGCGCGTGATCACCAGCGCGCAAAGCGCCCACATCCGCACCCGCGCGGCAGACGGCAGCGAGCGCGAGGTGCTCAATCTGTGCGCCAATAATTACCTGGGCCTGTCTTCGCACCCGGCGGTGGTAGAAGCCGCGCACGAGGCGCTGCGCACCCACGGCTACGGCCTGAGTTCGGTGCGTTTTATCTGCGGCACGCAAGACCTGCACAAAACCCTGGAAGCACGCCTCTCGCGCTTTTTGGGCACCGAAGACACGATTCTTTACGCCGCCGCCTTTGACGCCAACGGCGGCCTGTTTGAGCCGCTGCTCGGTGAGCAAGACGCAGTGATTAGCGACGAACTCAACCACGCCTCCATCATTGACGGCATTCGCCTGTGCAAGGCCAAGCGCTACCGCTACAAGCACAAGGACATGGCCGACCTGGAACGCTGCCTGGCCCAGGCTCGCGCTGAAGGCGCACGCTTTACCCTGGTGTTTACCGATGGCGTGTTTTCCATGGATGGCACGGTGGCGCAACTCGGCGCCATGCGCCAACTGTGCGACCGTTTTGGTGCGTTGCTGGGCGTGGACGAATGCCACGCCACCGGCTTTGTGGGGGCCACTGGGCGCGGCACGCCCGAGTACCGGGGCGTGTGGGGCCAAGTGGACATCATCACCGGCACACTGGGTAAGGCGCTGGGCGGTGCCTCAGGCGGCTTTACCAGCGGGCGGCGCGAGGTGATTGAGCTGCTGCGCCAGCGCTCGCGGCCCTACCTTTTTTCGAACACAGTGGCGCCCATGATCGTGGGCGCGTCGATTGCCGTGCTTGATTTGCTGGAGGGCTCGGGCGCGCTGCGCGAGCAACTGACTGAGAACACCGCCTACTTTCGCCAAGCGATGGGCGAGGCCGGGTTTGCCATTGCACCGGGCGACCACCCCATCGTGCCGATCATGGTGTTTGAGGCGCAAGTGGCCCAAGCACTGGCCGCGCGCATGTTGGACTTGGGCGTCTATGTGGTGGGCTTTTTCTTTCCGGTCGTGCCCCAGGGCAAGGCGCGCATCCGGGTTCAGATGAGCGCGGCGCACACGCGCGCGGACCTCGAATTTGCCGTGGCCGCCTTCACCCAGGCCGGGCGCGAACTTGGCCTGATTGCCTGAGGAGCGCGCCATGAACAGCCCTTGTATTTTGGTGATTGGCGCCAACGGCCAGGTTGGCAGCGAGCTGGTGGAAGCGCTGGCGCTGCGCCACGGCGCGCAGGCCGTGATTTCGAGCGACATTGCAGCCCACGCCCGGCCCGAGACGCGCCAGCTCGGCGTGCGCCATGTGGCGCTGGACGCCACTGACGCCCCAGCCCTGCAGTCGATCGTGGAACGCTTTGGCGTCACGCAAATCTACTTGCTGGCCGCCGCCCTGTCGGCACGCGCCGAGCAGCATCCCACCTGGGCCTGGGACCTGAACATGAAAAGCCTGTTGAACGTGCTGGAGCTGGCGCGCAGTCACCAATTGCGCGTGTTTTGGCCCAGCTCGATTGCGGCCTTTGGCCCCAGCAGCCCCAAGATGATGACGCCCCAAACCACCGCCATGGACCCGAGCAGCGTGTACGGCATTTCCAAACTCGCGGGTGAGGGCTGGTGCGCCTGGTACCACCGTACCCACGGCGTGGACGTGCGCAGCCTGCGTTACCCCGGGCTGATCAGCTGGAAAACTCCCCCTGGCGGCGGCACCACCGACTACGCGGTCGAGATCTTCCATGCCGCGATCAAGACCGGCCGGTACACCAGCTTCCTTGCGGCGGACACGGCCCTGCCGATGATGTACATGCCGGATGCGATCCGCGCCACCCTGGAGCTGATGGAGGCGCCTGCCGCATCGGTGCGCGAGCGCCAGTCGTACAACCTGGCCGGTATCAGCTTCACGCCAGTGCAGATTGCCGCTTCGATAACGCGCCGGGTTGCGGGGTTCTCTCTGCAATGCGAGCCTGACTTTCGGCAGGCGATCGCCAACAGCTGGCCACGCTCCATCGACGACAGCGCGGCGCAGGCGCATTGGGGTTGGCAACCGCGCTACGACCTTGACGCGATGGTGGCCGACATGCTGGCGAACCTGCGCCAGGTGCTGGCAACCTGACGCCTGTTGAGGCGGTGTTCGCCACCGCCGTGGCCACTGGCGCACGCTCCCACGCCGGTGGTTCCGAAGCCCGATAGACTTGCCACCAAGGATGTCCGGCATTGCCCCGGCAGGGTGAACCACCATGCGCTCAAGACTCGTTTCCTGGATCGTCTCCGCCAGCCTGCTGGCGGGCTGCGGCTCCACGGCCCTGAACCCGGTGACCGGCCAGAAGGAGCGCACCGTCCTGGACGAGAAGGGCGAGATCGCTCTGGGCCAGCGGGAACACCAGCAGGTCCTGAAAGAGTACTCCGTCTATGCCGACCCGCGCGTGCAGGCCTACGTGAACGCGCTCGGGCAACGGCTGGCAAAGTTGTCGCACCGCAGTGAACTGGCGTGGCATTTCACCGTGCTCGATACGCCCGAGATCAATGCCTTTGCGTTGCCGGGTGGTT